>DOTD01000038.1 GCA_003513005.1 Desulfotomaculum sp. | reverse complement strand
TACCCAGCGCGCAGATGATGGGGCGCTGGCGGGCGGCGCAACCCCCTACAAAATTTTTGATGTGGTACAGCGTAGCCGCAGGGTATGCAGTGTTCCAAGGGCCTTCATGACCTATGTGAATCCGGTTTTTACATACGGCGCCGGCGGTTTTATGAAAAACTGCCGGGAGACCGGCATTGGCGCTGTAATTGTGCCTGGCCTGCCGTTTGAGGAGAAAGAAGAGCTCCTGCCCTACTGCTCCGAATTCGGCATTGACTTGATCTCATTGATCGCGCCGACCTCCCGCGACCGCATCCGGATGATTGCCGGGGAGGCCCGGGGATTTGTTTACTGCGTATCCTCAATGGGTGTTACCGGAGTACGCAAGGAAATCAGCGCCGATGTAGGCGAAATGATTAAACTGGTTAAAGAGGTCAGGGATATTCCCTGCGCTGTCGGCTTTGGCATTTCCACGCCCGAACAGGCGGCGAAGATGGCCGGGCTGTCTGACGGCGTAATTGTGGGGAGCGCGATAGTAAAGATTGTGGAGCAATACGGCGAGGACTGCGTCCCCCATGTAGCGGAATATGTGCGGGCGATGAAGAAGGCGGTTTCCTGAAAAGGCGGGCTCCAAAGCTCCAGACTAATCAGTATGATGGCTTTTTTTGACTATCACTATGATTGAACAATCTGATAATACTGCTATTTGGCATTAGCATAAGAGGCTATGTTTTTCTATTCTTTAGAGAAGCATAGCTTCTTTATTTATTGCCTGAACAGCGCAAGATATTTTTATTAAAATAATAGTAAATAGAGGCTATATATCTACGTAGAAGGAAATCCTTATGTGTCTTTTTTTTTCATGCTCATCCCTTTACTCGAAACACTTTCATCACTTCATCGCCAAGATGGTTGATAACTTTGACGGCGATGCGTCCTCTCGTAGGCTTGTCGAACGGCCGGGAGGTGTCGCTATGCAGGGCTTCCCACGCTTCGGCGTTGATCTCTGCCTTGAGCGTGGTCTTTAGTGCTTTGTAGGGGTCATTGGCGCCGAGGAAATAGGCGTGATGCACGAAAAAACTTTCTTCGTTATAGTCAGTATCAATGAACCAGCAGGCGATCCCCTCGGCCCCGTCGCTGCGGACTTCGCCGGTGTTGGGGTGGAATACATCCACGCCATTAATTTTTACCTGTATCTGACCGTTGCCGGCGTCAAGAATGTCGATGTCCGGTTCGCCGAAGATGACGAACAGATTGCCCTTGCCAGTGTTCTTCAGGTCGTCGGCCATATGCAGGTCGGCGTTCATCCGGGCTTTAAGCACGGGTATCCGGCCAAGTTTGGCAAATTCAGATGAGTGGGCGTCATAGTTGAAGGCGCAGGTAATGAGTACATCAAAGTCGGCATCGCCGGCTTCGCGGGCGGCGGCGACAAGATCAGGGCGGGATACGGTGCCGAACTCCGGACCGATAAAGATAGCAGCACGTTTTTCGGCGGCTGATTCTTCGTCGCCCTCTGTGTAACGTCCTTCGGCACAAATCAGGTCTCCCGGCCAGGGTTTGATCGAAGCGAAATTGATTTTATCTTCCTTATGCGCCTGCTGTACACCTGAGGTCTTGAGGTTTTCCAGAATCATCCGGACGAAACCCCTTTCCTCGCCATAGCCCTCTGTTGATTCAGCAAGTTTGTCGATCAACTCGTCATTCTCGTCCACACCCAGAACGCGGTGAGGCGATAAGCTCTCAACGGTAAAAGGCCCGGCTACGCGAACTTTCTTCTTATCCTCGTATGGCTTGTCGTAGAGATATTCGAACTCGGCTTTGGCGGCAATGGAAGAGTCGATTTCTTTCTGCCGGGTTATGCGGTGCTTCCACCATTGGGAGTGAATCTCTTTCGTTTCATTTGGCCACTTTTTATCAGCGTCGCGGGGGATTTCCCATTCCTCCCAATTTTCGCTCAGTGCTTTATTGAGTTTTTCGCGCAGCGGTTCAAGAATCTCCTGGTATTTCTCCCAGATGACGTCGATTTCTGCGTTATTGGCGATGGATTTGAGGGTTATATGCGGTACAAGTTCATAGACGAACCCCTGGCGGATATCGCCGCGGGTCGGGGCTATGGAGGGAACCGTACGGGTGACTTCGGCCTCCTTGATCTGGCCGTCACGGCTGTCGGCCAGCAGGTAGTACGGGTAGCGGGCGCCCATGAGCCGGGCGCGGGCTAAGGTAAGAGCAACTCGCGATGTATCAATGGTAATCCAGCGACGGCCCCATTGCTCGGCAACATATGCGGTAGTGCCGGAGCCACATGTTGGATCGAGAACGAGATCACCGGGGTCAGTGGTCATGAGGATACAACGGGCAATAACCAATGGAGCTGTTTCAACAATGTATTGCTTAGCCGAACGTAGCAGTGCATCGGTCCAAAAGTTATTCACCGGAACCACTGGGTAATCATCAATATACATTACATAAGCGAGGTTTTTCCCTGTTGAAACAATCCGGTTAGAAAGTACGACTCGTTTCATTAAATCAGGATGACTTGACCACTGGCGATCACTCGGTGGTGTAAATGGACACCCATTAACTATAAGTGGATTAACACGATGATAATGATTTTCATGCATTGAGCACGGATTTGAATATTTAAAAGGCCTGCCATCACTAGGAATCAAGTTAGGATTTTTCTTTTCATCAATAGATAAGGCTCGACGTTTCCCGTTTTGTAACTCAAGTTGATCGTAACGTTGTCCGGTAGATTCACCTATACCTATCTCTTTTGAGAAAAAAAGTTGCCTATATTTCAGTGTTTCTATCTTTTTTGCATAGAAGAGAATGAAATCAGATGTCGTTGGTAAATAATTAGATGTTGCTGTGCCACCTTTCTTTAGAAGAATCTCACTAACAAAATTACTCTCTCCAAACACCTCGTCCATCAACGCCCGGACACGATGGACATTCTCATCCCCGATCTGGACGAAGATCGAACCGCTTTCCGTCAACAAATCCCGCGCCAGGGTCAGCCGGTCCCGCAAATAGGTCAAATATGAGTGAATCCCATCCCGCCAGGTATCCCGGAACGCCTTAACCTGCTCCGGTTCCCGCGTTATATGATCTACATTGCCGTCCTTTACATCCCGACTTGTCGTTGACCACTGGAAATTAGAATTGAACTTGATTCCATACGGCGGATCAATATAGATGCACTGGACCTTGCCGCGCAGGCCTTCACGTTCGGCCAGCGACGCCATCACCTGCAGGCTGTCGCCGAGGATCATCCGGTTGGTCCAGTTGGCGTCGTGCTGGTAGAACTCTGTTCTGGCGTTTTCGTCAGGCAGGCCGTTGAAATCGGCAAAGAGGTTGAGCTGCTGGTCTTCGGCTTTTTCCTGAACTTTAGTCCGGCGGATGAGATCGTCGATCAGTGCTTTGGGATGGATTTTTTCCTGAATATATAGCGGCGGCGCATGGACAACGAGGTCGGACCAGTCCTGCTCGTCTTTGCCTCGCCATATAAGCTGCGGATCGAGGTCGCGGTTGCGGCGTTCGTAGGCAACGCGGACGGGGTTCTGTTCGTCCTTGGCCATGATAGACTGGTACTCGGCAGTAGGGATGTTTTTGCGCGAGGCTTCATCATGCGTAATTGTTTCTATAGTTTTTTTTGTTGTGTTACCTGACATATCTATCTCTCCTTCACCGCAGGCCGGGCGGTAACTGATTCGATCATTTTGTTGAACTCGGCCTCGACCTTGACCTCAAAATCAGTCTCGATCTGATAGACCTCGGTAAACTCGGCAAACGCCCAGCGGCCATAATGACCGAGGTTGTTCACGCCGGGTATCCAATAGGTATCCATAGCGGCTTTCTTATCCTTGGCGTCCTCGCGCCGGTAGCCCTTTATTTCGACGATCAGGTGCAGCGGGTCCTCATGGCCGTCGTCGACCAGGACAATGAAATCCGGCAGGTAGGTGCGCGTTTCCGAACCGTAGCGGTACGGCACTTCCAGTCCGAGGTTGTGGTTTTTGACGTATGCCCTGACCCTGGGATGAGACTCGGCGACGCGGCAGAACTCGGCCTCCCAGTCGCTGTCGAGGATGATCCAGTTGATGTGACACCGGCGCGAGTCGGTCTCCCAGCGGTTTCTCTTGGAAGTGTTGAAGTTTACGTAAATAGTGGAGCCGGTGGGATTATAGGGATCGAGCACAGCTTTGACAGGCCGTTTCCCCACCAGGGAGCGGGTGATGCCGGCGGTGATGCGCTCGCAGGCCATATCAGCCAACTCCTGATACATTAATTGGGCGGGGTAGGCGCCGCCCTTGCAGACCAGGCAGTTATCGAGCCATTGCCTGGTGATCCGCTTAAGCTGCCCGAAAAGGTGGAGTTTGGGTTCTTCGCCAGGGTCCCGCCACTTGGTATACAGCAAACGCTTGGCAACGTGAAACTGCAGCGTGGATTGCCTCATATCTTTCAGGTGTTTTATATCAAGGTCGATGTCCTCGCCGATAATCCCCGCATTTCTGGTGATCGAGGGGCCGACGAGATCGGGAGTCAGTTCGAGAATGGAATCATCATTAAAATCTGCGGTGAGCCGTTCCCCAGGCAGCTCCACACGGTAGCCTTCGACGCGCGGGAAGCAGATTTCGAGATGGTCGCGGTCGGGGCGAACAGCCTTGACCTGGACGGTCTCGCGGGGCGGCTGCGGGGGCGCAACCACAGGTTTGGCGGTGAAATCGAACGGTATTCCCAGCACGTCCGCATACTCTACGTTGAACTTGCCGTCTTCGTTGAGGTCATAGGACTGGCGGCGCAGCGCACGGCCGATGACCTGTTCGCAGAGCAGTTGGGTTCCGAAGGCGCGCACGCCCAGGACATGTGTAACGGTATTGGCGTCCCAGCCTTCGGTAAGCATGGATACCGAAACTACACAGCGAATCGACTCGCCGAGGCGGCCTTGTTTGCCGACGGTATTCATAACTTCCCGAAGCAAGTCCTGGTCCGTGAGGTTTTCAGCCTGACGGCGGTCGCCGGTGCGTTCGACTATCTCGCGCCGGAAACGCTCAACAGCGTCGGCGGCCATTGCCCGGAAGTTATTATCCAGAGCGTCGCCGGATTCAAGCTGTTCGCTGTCAATCAGCAGCGTGTGCGGACGGGGAAGCGGGGCGCCGTCTTCCTCGAAATTCCTGAAAAGCGCCAGGCGTCCATTCTCAAGTGTAATCGAACCGTCGCTGTTCTCCCTGTGGAAGCCCGAGATATAGTCGTAAACCAATTTTGAGGTGGATGTGTTGTTGCATACAATAATGAAACAGGGAGGAATGCTGATGCCGCTTTCCATCCACAGCTCGTATGTCTTTTGATAATGCCCGTAGAGTGCTTCCAGGGCAGTAAGCAGCTCAACGGGCAGGCTGAGCGGGTCGAGAGTCTTGGCCTTGCCCCGGCCTTTTTTGGGCATCCGCGTGCGGATGTGCTCCCAGAGGTTGCGGAACCTGGGCATTTCCCCGCCGGCGATGTTGTCGGCTACGGGTACACGCGGCACTTTAACGATGCCGCATTCAATGGCGTCCATCAGCGAAAAATCACTCATCGTCCAGGGAAAGAGCGTACCCTCGGCGTAGCCCGAGCCCCGGAGGAAGAATGGGGTCGCCGACAGGTCAATGATGCGGGTAATGCCGAGCTTGCGATTGACTGTTTCAATGCCGGAGATCCATAGACGGGCAGCCTCGTTGTTTTTCTCGGCTTCTTTCCTGTCATCGCCCGTCAGTTCTCCCTCGCCGGCGCCGCCGGGTTTTTCCCTATAGCAGTGGTGCGCCTCATCATTGAGAACTATGATGTTCTTGATGCCCATCAGATCGGGCATCACCCGCTGGATCATCTGCCCTTCGGTTTCCAGCGTGTTGAGCGCTTCGCCACGGCCTTGCAGGAGTGACCGGCCGCCCTTGGATATCTCTATACGTTCACGGAGCTTGAAGGCGTGGTAGTTGGTGATGACAATCTTGGCGCGTTCAAGATCTCCGAGCATGTCATTGGGAACGAGTTCCCGGTTCTGGTAGTAGCTGTACGGATCGTTCGGCTGGAGTAAGCGGAGCCGGTCGCGGATAGTTAAGCCGGGGGAGATAACCAGAAACCCGCGGGTGAACTTCCTGCTGTTGGGCCGGCGCACAGCATTTATGGTTTGCCAGGCAATAATCATTGCCATAACGGTGGTCTTGCCGGCGCCGGTGGCCAGTTTCAAGGCCAGCCGCAGCAAGCCCGGATTGGCGTCATTGTTGGCATTGGCAAGGTGTTCAAGGATGTCTTTGCCCGCCTTGGTTTTTGAGGCGACCTCCATCAGCCAGATAGCCGTCTCAACCGCTTCGATTTGGCAGAAAAACGGACGGATGCTGTTGAATCTGTGGCGCCGCCAGTGCTTAAGCAGACGGGCGGTTTCTGGCGTGACCTGCCAATCGTTAGGGTCCGGCCTGCTTCGCCACTGATCCACATAACCGCGAACGGTGTTAACGATAGAAATAGTGTCATACTGCTGCTTTTCCGTGGAAAGTCCTTTGCCTTCGTTATAAACCATTTCAAGTTGGGTTGGCGCATCCTTACGTTTCCTGGGTTTTGGAATTGGCGTAATGAACTCCGCTGCCCGGCGCCTTTCGATAATCCGCTGCGTTGGCTGGCCCTGAGCATCAAGCTCCCAGTGCTGCGTAGGGTACTCATATGGTGAGTTGAGGATTGGTTTTTCGAAGAATTGATTGTCCATTTAAAAATTTCCTCTTAAACGTCAGCCGGATTTTCTGAAACCTTGCTTGTTAAATTATGTCGGTTTATCCAAAACAATCTGATATTTTCAAGATTTTCGCTGTATTTTGTCTTAATTCCTGCATTTTGGAAATATATTTTTCTGATTCAGCCATTGATAAATGAGGTTTAGCCTCCCGCCGCAAGATTAAGCAATGATCATTTGAGGCCAGGGATGGACTATATTGAACCTGTCTTTCTGGCAGATTTAGTCGAATTATGTCACAATATTTAGATCGAAAATTATAGCAACATGGTGGCAATAGCAATAATATTTAACATTGAAGAGAAAGTCAGCCAAATTGAGAGCGACGAAGAAAAATAACCCTGTATCTAGTGGGAACATGGGGATTATCCTATCTGCATTAATTCCGGCGCCATGGAGAAAAATTTTATGCCGGCCAGATTTGGCATGAATGGCTTGAATGGATCATTCGGTATGCTGTCAATAGTAGATGGAGACAGGGGTGTGTGGGGTGTGTTCTGTATTGGAGCAAAAACAAAAAATAATTATTTCTGTTATCCTGTTTGTCACTTTTCTTTCTGTAGTAATAAATGAAATGAAGTTATGGAGTTCAATAAGTATTCAGAACCTCCGTGCCGTGATGGATATATCCGTTACAATACTTGAATTGGTGGCTGTATTTTTATGTGTACGGCACTTTCGCAAATATAACAACCCCTTCTTTAAATTTCAGGGCTTTGCCCTGGTTGTAGATATGGCGCATAAGGGATTACAGGAACTAGGCAATTTATATATCAATAATCATTTTCATAGCTTCCAGCCCATTAATCCAATAGCCACTGCTTCCATAAACTTAATAAATATGATTCTTTATCTGGTTGTCGTTCTATTGGCCTTATACGGGCTATTGCAATACAGGGAGGGCTGGGAGGAGGAAGATAAGGTAACTTTGACATATAGGTTTAACTTTTTGGTTGCAATCGTCCGGGGTAAGGGGCTGTTATGGCTGGTTATTATCGCAGCGCTGTTTCTTATAAACATGATATTCTTAATACTTGTGGTGGGTGCTGCTCCTATGGGTGCAATTGGAATAATCATTTGTTTTATTTTTACTGTCGCCATAATTATTAAACTCCCCGGCTTTTTCTTGTGCCTGTCTTTTATCAGGATTTATGAAAACAATATTTTCAAATATCTGGCTGTTATTTACATGATTCCGTTAGTTAGTATGATTATTACTTACCTCAATAGCAGCCTCGTTATTTGCCGGTTTTACTTCAATCCGCCTTTTTTCTTCAGAATTATTGAAGGCGCCTTTGACTCTATTTTAGCGTTTCAGGATATTACTATTGCTGTTTTGCTGGTTATTGCTCTTACTATATACAGGGTTAAGAAGAACAATATACAAACTCAGCAAAAATAGCAGGTAACCTATGTTATTGCAGTAATTATGACTGAAAGGAGAGGATTATCATAGGCAGGCATTTTCATGGTGTTTTTAGTATAGTGTTAATAAGCATATCTATAATTGTTGGGTTTCGAATTATATTATTGAAGTCGGTTTTAATGAGTGTTGTATATATGGGAGTTAGTTTGATAGGATTATTAGTCTTAGTATTCTCATTCTGTTCCAAGTGCCCCTGCAGGGTAAACGATTGCGGTCATGATTTATTTGGAAGAATAACTAAATTCCTTCCGGCAAGACATGAAATTGGATACAACTTTTGGGATTACTTGGGGGTAATAGTCCCGCTGGTATTTATTTTAGCATTCCCACAATTTTGGCTTTGGCAATATATTAATGTCGCAATTATTTTTTGGGCACTTTTTATACTGGCACTAATAGTAATACTAATGAAAGTGTGTCCAGGATGTAAAAATAATTATTGTCCTTTAAATAAAGGAGACGCCTGATGGATTTAAACATTATTGTAGGGTTGCTGCTGTTCATTGGAGTAGCTTATTATTTTTATGTTGGCCGGTTTTTCCATTCCGCTTCTTTACCTCGCTGCGATGGTTCTTGTTCGGCGGGGGAGGGGCACAATAGCAGGCCTGCTCCTTTTGCCTCACGCGGCCATTGCATTATACCTCCTTTTTTTACTTGAATCCTGGCTTACACCGCGGTTTTAAGAAAAAGTATTAAAAAATACGGGTCAGGGTTTCTAACTTTATTAAAAATGATATAATTATTATGGTTTGACCAAGGTATCTGGTGTGGTTAAATTGATATATCTTTTTAAATATGGCATTGGAGGTGTTACAAGTGGGAGATAAAAGTCCCAAGAAAAAGGAAAAAAAGAAGAAAAAAGCTGATAAGAAAGTTATTGTTCCAGCATCTTCGATTACGTCAGCAAACAAGTCTAAATAACTAATCTTGGGGTCTGGCATTGGCTTTGCTGCTTCCGATTAGAGTCATACCGGCAATGATCAGAATTCCTTCTGACAACTGCTGCCATCCCGGGTGTTCGCTTAACAAAATGACGGATAACAGCATTGACGTAAAAGGCATCATGCCCGAAAAAGCCGCGACGGTAAGCGCCCCGCACCGTTTAATGCCGGCATACCAGAAAATAAACGCCAGTGCTGTTACAAACAAGCCGTACCAGAGGAGTGTCAGCCATTCCTTGAAACCAATGCCTGCCAGTGACGGTAACGGGTGTTCAAACAGGGCGGGGATCAGGCATATAAACAGGGCGATTGCCGACACGATTGTGGTTTGGACTACCGGACTAACCGGTTCTTTCTGGCTGGTCTCAGTATTTAAAGCAGAAATGCGCGAAAAAATACTAAACAGCGATTCACATGCCGCAGCGCAAATCACCAGTATATTTCCCCAAAAATGTTCCATCGAAAAAGCGTTTGCCGGTGTCAGAAGTCCCTGGATTATTAAAATGCCGGTCACAGTGCTGAAAATGCCGGTAAGCTTTTTCCAACAAGCCGGCAGTAAAAACAACAGGGCGAAAAACATACTTGCGGCAGTGATTGTAAACGTTCCCAGCTTGCCGGAGACAAACCGCGCCGAGATGACACTGGCACCTGCAAGTGTGAAAGCGCAAAATAAGTAAACCGGCCCCTTCCATTCTTTCAAGAATACTCCCCCTGAAAGTCTTTTCTTTCATTTGTTTGGATGTTAAAATTCTATTTGCTGAACTGGCACTGGTAAAGCGCCAGTATAACGCTGATTTTTGCAGTCCAGTCGGGGGAGATAAGAAATATGTGGGGAATAGAATTAAACAGGCAAAGTGAGCTGCCGTTATGGCGTCAGATTTATCAGTCACTCAGTCACTCAGGGACCAAGCCGTAAACGGACAGTTAAGAGCGGGTGAGGCGCTTATTTCCACACGGCAGTTGGCAAAGGAACTGGCCGTTTCCCGTAATACCGTCTGCTTGGCCTATGAAATGTTGGCCGCCGAGGGCTTTGTTATAAACCGGCAGGGAGCTCCCACTCGCGTTGCGGAAGGGCTGCGCGTGGAAAAGCTGCCCGGTTCAGCGCCAGATGAAATAATCCCTCCACCCGTGTATACATTCCCGGCATGGGCCCGGGCAGCTATTTCAATCGCTTTGTTCAACATGTAGAAATCTCCTGCTTTTTTTTTGCAAAAACATTTATCCGCCGGAAAGTTTCAAAGCAAGTTTCATCCGGTTGTTTGGTTTTGTCAATCATTCTATGCAATACTTCGCTTCGGAAATTTTCCTTATCTGCATTTTCAACAAGCTTTAAGAACGGGACAATAGAAGGCTGATCAATCCATTTGATCATTTCGTCCTGGTTTTTAAAGTATCTGTCGGCGTTTTCTTCCCAAATTATTATTTCACTGAAACAGTGCTGCCCAATAATTTTTTTGTATTCGTCTATTCCTGGCATAAACCACGGCCATTCAAAGTCAACATAGTATCATTCAAAGTCAACATAGTATTTACTGAATGCAGGTTCAATCATTACCTGCGTAATGACCTCAAAAAAATTTGAACAATTTCCATCTCCAGCAAAATTAAAACGTAATATTCCGTTTTGCCTTAAAGCATGCCGGCAATTCTTTATAAGTCTCCCATGATCTTTAACCCAGTGCAAAACGGCATTGGAAAATATCAAATCAAATTCATTATCAAAATCTATCTTATTAATATCTACACACATAAAGGATAAATTTTTTTCTTCTAACTCTTTTGCAGCTTCAATCATTCCTGCAGATGCGTCAATACCCAATACACGGCCGTCCGGAACCAGACCGGCCAATTGTTTGGTCAATACTCCATCGCCGCAGCCAAGATCGAGGATGCTTTCCCTCCCAACAAGGTTCAGACCGGAAATTATTTTTGTTCCCCACTCTTTTTGGTGACCGGACGCTTTTTTGTATTTTTGACCGTCAAATTCAAAAATTTCCATTTTATTTCCCCCATTTGGAAGCATTTCCGCTGTTGGATTAAACACCAACCCGTCCGGGATGTGTCCAACGGTTTAAGAGCAGGTTGGCGAATGTCACAAACAGGGAAGCGGCCAGAGTTGGCCAGAATCCCGGAATCGTCACTCCCGGAATAATTTTGTCTGTCAACATTACCATCCAGGTGTTGATGATCAGCGTGAACAGTCCGAGGGTGATCATATTGACTGGCAGGGTGATCAGCAGCAGAAAAGGGCGGATAAGAACGTTAAGCAGTGTTAATACTGTTCCGGCCAACAGACCTGCCCATATACCGTTCAGGCCTGCTGACGGCAAAACCAGCGCAGCCGCATACAGGGCAAACGTATTGGCGATGATTTTAAGGATCAGTCTGTTCATCCAATTCACCCCGGTTTAATAAAAGTCTATAAATATCCTGATTCCGGCGGACCGTACCTCCGCCAAACGGAACCTGCCGTGCTTTCGCAGTTCCCGGAACAGCTGAAGACAGCCTGCTAACATTGATTCTACAGATATCCGGCCGGCGCCGGTTCCGCCCAAGTTACACCGCTTTAAGCCGCGTATCCACTTCGGAATAAGCAGGTCAAGCAGGCAAGCGAGATCAAGGAATGCGTCCAGGGTCAGGTCGGGGACGTACAGGGGGACGGGAATAACAATCCGCCGAAACCCGTCCCGGGATACTCTGACCAGCAGGAGTTGGCTTTGCAGTTTACTCCACTTTCCTTACATCGACTTCATCACCTTCCCATATTTCTGACCAGCAGGAGTTGGCTTTGCAGTTTACTCCACATATACCCCCACCCTTGTGTTTCCCTTTTCCGGATCTTCGCTTTCAATATCGGCCAGTTTCCCGTTCGCCAGACCCTGCTCAATGAGGTTCACCAGTTCCCCGAAGTCAATCTTGGAGATGTCCAGCCCCTTTCCCGCCATTTCCCGGCGTGCGTCGTCGGGAATAAAGTTCGTGGCCATACTGCCAAAATGGGAAGCTACTCTCAGCATGCTGAGCGGAATGTTGACGTTGACTTTGTCCTTGGCGCCGTCCACACGTACCCTTAGTTAGGAAACGGTCCTCAAGTTTTTTCCCCGGGACTGGGGCCCTGTTTACAGTGTCATCCAAAGCGTCCAGGAGTTCTACGCCTTCCTCAACAGAAATCTTTCCGTTCCGGAACATCTGCAGGATTCTGCTTTTTTCATCACTCATGATCATCTATCCCTTCTATAAGTTAATTTTATAGTATAGCTTTATTTTCCTGCTTTTCTCAGCAGCCTGGCGGCCTCCTGAGTGGAAATCTCTCCTTTTTCCAATGCCCCAAGTATTTCTTGCTTTTGAACCTTGTCTTCTCCATCATCCTGTTTTTGTACTTTGTAGCCAAGGGCCTGAATCACTCCATCCAGACGGTTGCGGACCGTGGGGTAGGAGATACCCAGTTCTTTTTCCACATCCTTTATATTGCCCCGGCATTTAAGAAAGACCTCAACGAATTCCTGCTGCTCAACCGGCAGCTTACAGAACCTGCAGGAAGTGAAACTGCCTTCGATCCGCGTTTGGCAATGGCTGCAGGTGAGGCTGCTGATCGTCATATCATGATTGCAGACGGGGCAGCAATTTGGCGCCTTATAGTTCATTTATTCACCCGCCTTATCTACTATAGTTTTACTACCTGAGGCTATCCTAATACAATCAATTAAGTATGTCAATACCATAATTAATATTAATAATATCATAATTAATATTATTAAGGTATTTAAAAAATACAGCGCTGAGCGCCCCGCATGTCCACTATCCAATAAAAGACGACCCGGCTCCTGGCAGGTGAATACAAAATGGCCACTGATCCCGTGTATTTGGATGGTATAATTAATAGGCCAATTGGCTGTTGTCAGTTTCTTGGGTGGTAAATATTCTTATTTCAAGTAATACGGTTCGAGGAGGGATAAGTATGGACTATGTTTTTGCCGAACGGGTCAGTCATATGGAGAGTTCGTTTATACGGGAGATATTGAAGGTTACGGAGCGGCCTGAAATGATCTCTTTTGCGGGTGGGATGCCGGCGCCGGAATTATTTCCGCTTAAAGAAATCAGGGACGCTTTTTGCCATGTATTAGAAAGTGGCGACCCTTCTGTACTGCAGTACAGCACAACGGAAGGCTTTTTACCTTTAAGGGAATATGTCAGCGTTAAGATGAGGGAAAAGAATATAGACGCAGGGCCGGATAATATCCTGATCACCAACGGTTCTCAGCAAGCCCTGGATTTGCTGGCGAAGCTTTTTATCAATCCCGGAGATGTAGTTTTAGTCGAGGAGCCGAGCTACCTGGGGGCGCTGCAGGTTTTTCGCAGCTACCAAACCCGTTTTGTGGCTGTGTCCACAGATGACGAAGGCACTGATGTGGAAGCGCTGGAATTGGCTATAAAGAGAAACAGGCCAAAATTAATCTACCTGACACCTACATTCAAGAATCCGACAGGTGTAACCACGAGTCTTCAAAGACGGCGCGCGGTTGCCGGTTTGCTGGAAAAATACAAGACGCCTTTGATTGAAGATGATCCTTACGGGGAGTTAAGATACGCCGGAGAGACGCTTCCACCGTTAAAGTCCTTTGACCGGTCAGGCTTTGTGATCTATTTGAGCACTTTTTCCAAAACTATTGCCCCGGGGATACGGCTTGGCTGGATTGCAGCCGGCCTGGAGCTGATTCGCAAACTAGCCCTGGCCAAACAAGGGACCGACCTGCATACGGGTACCCTGGTCCAGCGGGCTGTCCAGCGCTACCTGGATAACTCCGATGTGTCCGGCCATATTCAGGCCATCAGGACGGAGTACGGCCGGCGGCGGGATGTAATGCTGGAGGAGATAAAAAACAGCTTTCCGGATGGCGCTGCCTGGACCAGTCCGGAAGGGGGCATGTTTTTATGGGTCACTCTGCCGGAACATTACGATACGGTGCAGCTTATAAAAAAAGCCGTCGAAGAGAATGTAGCTTACGTGCCCGGCGCTCCTTTTTATCCCAATGGTGGCGGATTAAATAAAATGCGTCTTAATTATTCAAACTCCACCCCTGCGCAGATCAAAGAAGGAATTAAACGCCTGGCTCTTCTTTTGAAGGAATTTTAACTAATAGGTCAATGAAAAACCTCCGGTGGGGTATGGATTTTCTCCGGCGCTGAGAACCCGTTTAATAAACAGTCTGGAGGCTGAATTTGTGGAAATAAAGCTGGATCGTAAAAGTCCTGCGCCGCTGTACCTTCAAATAAGAAATCAGATCAGGAGGTTAATCCTGTCCCGGCGCCTGCAGGCAGGTTCTCGCCTGCCGCCGGAAAGAGAACTGGCTGGCGCACTGGGCGTGAACCGCAGTACAGTGGTTAACGCCTACCGTGAACTGGAAGCTGACGGACTGATCGAATCCTATGTCGGCAGGGGAACGACGGTAAAATTTATTCCACCCGGTGAGGAAGGGCAGGAGACGGACCTGGCTGTTCAGACCCCGGTCTGGAAGAGTTTTTACAGCAGGCAGGCTGCCAGGATGTTTAATCCGATAATCAGCAACATTCTGGATCTGGTTAACAGGGAGGATATCATATCCCTGGCTGTGGGGCTGCCCAGCAATGAATTCTATCCTCTAAAAGAATTTAACAGCATCATGTCCGGACTCATCTGTGAAAAAGGGCGTTATGTTTTTGGGCACGGGCCGACTGCCGGCCATTATCCTCTTCGTGAATACCTGGCTGGTTTTCTGAAAGAACGGGGAGTGGAGACCATGCCGGATAATAGCATGGTTCTTTCCGGTTCACAGCAGGGACTGGATTTGGCAGCCAAAGTTTTCTTGGAGCCCGGGGACGCATTGGTGGTGGAAGAGCCTTCGTACATGGGAGCGCTGCAGGTTTTTGCCGCCGCGGGGGCGCGCATACTTGGCGTACCGTTGGACGAGGAAGGTTTGCGGGTGGATATTTTGGAGCAGATTCTTTCCCGGTACCATCCTAAGTTCATCTACACACTGCCTACCTTTCAAAATCCCTCCGGAATAACGATGAGCATTTTACGGCGCAGGGAACTTTTAAAGCTGGCCTACCGCTTCCACGTGCCAATTTTGGAAGACGACCCTTATAGTGAGCTTTACTATGAAGGTGAAAGGATGCCCTCCCTTAAGTCAATGGATAATCACGGTTATGTTATCTACCTCAGCACGTTCTCAAAAATGCTTTTTCCGGGCCTGCGCCTGGGGTGGGTTGCGGCGCCCCCGGTTTTAGCCGGCCAGTTGGTGATGACAAAACAGCTTGATGACTTTCACGTCAATTCTCTTTCCCAGTGGGCAGTAAATGAGTTCTGCAGAAGGGGACTGCTTGAAAAGCATTTGATGAGAGTAAGAGAGGAGTACGCCGTAAAAAGAGATCTAATGCAGGCATCTTTAGAAGAACTGGCGCCGCCCGGTTTCCGGTGGAACCGGCCTGCAGGGGGTTACCACTTCTGGTGTAAGCTGCCCGAAGGGGTTAAAGCCGGAGCCTTGCTGGCCCGGACGATCGAGAAAAAGGCGGCTTTTGTGCCCAGTGACGCGTTTTTTGCCAACGGCGGCGGGACGAACAGGCTCCGCCTCAGCTTCAGCCGTTATCCCGGGGAGTTGATCAGGGAAGGCGTCCGGAGAATTTTTGAAGCCCTGGGCGAAATGTTTTGCCCGGGGGAGATGAGCGGGGAGGTACTCACCAGACAGGAGGTAAGACCGCTTGTTTGAAGAAGATGGCAGGGGAGAGAGTTTGTGAGCAATATAGCGGGATTTATTGGTTTTGAAGGCACGGGCAGGTTTGAAGATTGGGATTAACTGTAAATATCAGAATAACATGGAACAAAAATGAGTTTTCTTGATTGGGACTGAAATAGAGAGTGATTGCTATTGAATAATAATCATGCGGACCAAAGCAAAATCGTTTTTCTGTCATTAGCCCACCTTTTAAATGATTGGTATATGAATTACATTCAGACTTTGCTTCCATTTATGGTAGCTGCCGGACTGGGTATCAGCAAGGGAGCTTTTCTGATCTCCGCTTTTACAATCACATCCTCAATACTCCAGCCAGTTTTGGGTTACCTGACGGATCAAAAAAGCCAGCGCTGGATGGTTTATGTAGGCACCCTTTGGATGGCGGTATTGTTGAGCCTTGTAGGTGTGCTGAAAAACTATCCCCTCCTGCTGCTTGTTGCTGCCCTGGCTGGACTTGGCACGGCTGCCTTTCACCCACAGGCATCTTCTATGGTTTCAGCTGTCAGCGGTGAAAGAAAAGGGTTTTTTCAGGCTCTTTTTATTTCCGCTGGAAACATAGGCTGGGCGCTCACGCCGCTGATTGTTGTGCCTTTTACTCAGAAATACGGTCTTGCGCTTACCCCGCTATTTGTTCTCCCGGGTGTGATTGTCGCAATAAAGCTTTTTTTCACTGCGCCCAGGATTTCTGCCGAGAGAAAGTCCCCTCCCCCGATCTGGACCGTTCTGGGTACTGTTTGGGCTGATCTGGTCAGGGTAATGTTGGTTGTTGCCAGCCGTTCTCTGGCGTATTTCGGCCTGGTGGCTTTTTTACCACTTTACCTGCAGCATGAGCATATTTCTCTGTTAAGCGGCAGCCGCATGCTTTTTTTGATGTTGTTTTCAGGCGCAATGGGCGGGTTGGCAGGAGGTTATCTTTCCGATCTTGTCGGAAGAAGGGCTGTCATCATCAGTTCATTAATTGCAGCCAGTCCTCTTTTTTATCTTTTTCTCAACACCGGCAGCCCTTTAAATTACTTGTTCCTGATCCTTGCCGGAGCCTGCCTGATGGCGTCCTTTTCGGTAACTGTTGTGGTTGCTCAGGAGATTATTACCGGGAATGCCGCCATAGCGGCCGGGCTGACGCTCGGTTTTGGCATCGGCATTGGAGGTTTGGGCGTGGGTTTGGTTGGTTTGATGGCGGAAAAAGCAGGAATAGTCTTCGCTGTGCGATTTCTAATTTGCCTTCCCCTTTTAGCCGGGCTGTTTGGCCTGACTATTAAAAAGAAATAATGGGGGGCAGGCTGCGCTTTCGGCCAGGCCATTTTATGATTTTTTTCAGGATTCAGCACTCCCATTATCCAGAGCGGCGGCATGGGCGGCGCTGATGTTCAGAGAACAAGGCGGCGCTGCTCAAGGCCGGATACTTAAGTAAGTTAAGCAAAAAGGGAAATCAGAGAATTTTTGTTCGATTTTAAAGCCTACTCGTTTAATCATTTCATCCATTAGCCAGTCAAAGGTGCTGTATTCGTCGCGGATGTGAATTATAGTTTCCTCAGCCATCTCCTGGCCAACATTGTTAAGCATGCCGCTGACCCAGTTCTCAAATTTGCTTTGAAATTCCCCGATGGAAAAAGAAAACACTACATCGAATAAGAACAGCCTACCGCCGGGTTTGAGCATGTCGTACATGCGTTTAAGGGCGACAACTTTCCAGAAATCCGGAAGGTGATGCAGAGCGACAACAGAGACTATGGCATCCACAGGGGCTTCTTTGTGCTCATAGGTCAGGAAACCTGCGCAGTGAGGCTCAATATTGCTTAGCCCAGCCGCCCGGGCTTTTTCCAGACACCGGTTTAACATAGCCTGCGAAATATCTACCGCATATATCTTCCGGCATAACCGGGCCGTAGGAATTACGAACGCACCGGTTCCGCATCCGAAGTCAATCACCGTATGTTCCGGCTTCAATTCAAGCTTTTCCATGATCAAACGGGCATCTTTTTCGAAGTCACGGAACCTGGAGTGTTGTATATCATACTCAGCGGCGATTTTCGAATCAGTATAATCCACGCCGGCATTTTTTCGCTCGTCATAATACCACGAAGAGACCCCGGTTGTTTTATAATCCATAAATAGGCGCTCCTTTTTAATGCAAATCTTTTTTTTGATCCATTTAAACACGGTCTTCAATCCATAGTTTTATTTATACATAGTCCAAACTTACCTGTGATTAATATAACTTTCTTTTATCTTTTTTTGCAACAGTATATTAGCATAACAATTGAACAGGTCGTCCAATTCAAAAAGATTACTCATATGAAGGGAATGGGTATTCCTTTAAGAGTAATCAGGACTTTAATAGACAGCCGGACATCCCCGGAAGAGGCAACGGCCCTGTTGTTGGCCCACAGGGGGTTCTTGCAGAACCAAATAGATCTCTACAATAAGAGACTGGCAAAACTGGAATGGTTGCAAAAAAAAATGGAGGTGGAAAATTTGTCCGAAAGTAAAGGTTATGATATTTTCTTGAAGGATCTATTTGAAATATCCGTACGCTCTGTGAGAAAGACGCTGACATCATTTCTGCAGGAACTGCCTGCCCTTATTCTTTCAGTACAAGATGAAATTACCTCTAAGGGGGGGATGTGCGCTGGTCCGCCGGCTGTGCTTTATTACAATGAGGAGTTTAATCCGGACGAAGTAGATCTTGAAGTAGCTTGGCCTGTAAGCGATAAAAGTCTGGCGAACAACATACTTCCTGCTGGGGAAGCGGCGGCTGTGATGCACGTAGGCCCTTATAACACTCTTGAAAAAGCATATGAAGCTTTATTTGAGTGGGTAAACAAAAACGGTTACAAGGTCGTCTATCCAATAAGAGAAGTTTATTACAACGACCCCAAAAACACACCTGAGGACCAACTGGCTACAGAAATTATTTTGCCGGTTGTCCGCGCCTGAAGGTAGAACACAGAGTGAGGCAGGGAGTAATTTTCCTGCCTCACTCCAAACCTGTAACTGTGCGTTGCTTCGGAAATTAATCTTCTGCTTCAAGTTTGGAATGAAGTTGAAATTAAAGAGTTAGTTAAGATTATAAAAGACGGGTTAAGAATATTAGAAATTCATTTATTAACCTCATAGACATAGATTTACAATGGGGTATCCTTTTATCTGGTAGTATGGCTTTGCTTTGGAAGTAGGGGATGTAATACACTTTAAGAACCGTCCCCTTGTATTAAGAAAGGTGGATATTAGATGGGCAATCAGAATGAGGTTCGCAAAAACTTCGGACAGAGAGCTTCGGATTACAGGTACAGCTCTGACCACGGCAATCCGGTGGATCTGGAAAGGATGATCAATCTTATGAATCCTTCTCCGGATGATTCGGCGCTGGATGTTGCCATCGGCGGGGGACACACAGCCGTTGCTTTGGCCGGCTGCGTCAGGAAAGTAACGGCAGTTGACATAACCCGGGAGATGCTGGCGGAAGCAGAGGATATGTCAAGGCAAAATGGCGTGAGCAATATTGAATTTCGAATAGGGGATGTACATGAATTAAATTTCCCCGATGATCAATTTGATATTGTTGCCTCAAGATTTGCTGCACATCATTTTTTCGAAATCAAGAAGGCTCTTCGGGAAATGTGCAGGGTGTTGAAACACGGAGGAAAGTTTTATATTCTTGACTGCTCGGTAGTCGACGGGAATGAGTCCGAGCAGGAATTCAACCGCATCGAACTACTGAGAGACAGTTCGCACCAGTGCTCCTATTCGCCTCGTTTGTGGAAACAGTTTTTGGAGGACTTGCCCCTGATTGTTCAGCACACTGCCCTTTACAAAGAACAATACAGGCTGCCGCAGTATTTTGAGCGGATGGGAACAAGCCAAAGCGTACAGCAGGAAATCTTTCGCATATTGAATAGCCTTTCCGCCGATTGCAAAAGCCATTATCCTTTCGGTGAGGATTATATAACAACTTATCGCTTCGAAATTTTGGCAAGCAAGGTCTGACAAAGATATAGCTTACCGGTTGAAAGGTTTTTTTATGAAGGCTTCGTCGCAAAGTTGTTTTCGCCGAAAGATAACGGCAAAGAGTTCTGGCTCATGAGCGTGGATCTAACAAGCTCAAAACTGCAGACGTCCAGGGGAATTACTGTCGGATCTATCCTGGCCCAGCTGAAAGAGGTGTACAAAGGCATCGAAAAAATCCCGGACGGCAGAACTGACGACAATAACTGCGCATACCGGGTCGGCGGGGAGGCGGCAGAATATAAGATTATAACTTTTGAAGTGGAAAAGGGAATTGTAAAAGAAATAAAGCTCTTCGTAGAGCTTTCATAAACCCCTTTAAAAAAAGTACACCCCCAAATATTAGATCTGTCCAACATTTGGGGTGCACTTCATAATGCCTGAAAGACTTTCTTACAGCAGTTTTTTCTTAGAAGTCCCTTTCTGCCACGCCTTTTAACCGAGAATCGTTTTCAAATCTGCTTCAGGTGTGCTAATGGGCTTAATGTCAAATTTCTCAACCAACACACTCAATACATTGGGGGAGATAAAAGCCGGCAGTGACGGGCCAAGGTAGATATTTTTTATGCCCAGCGACAGGAGCGTCAACAGTATGCAGACGGCTTTCTGCTCAAACCAGGAGAGCATGAACGTCAGCGGCAAATCATTGACCCCGCACTTGAACGCATCGGCAAGAGCAATAGCAACCCGGATCGCTGAGTACGCGTCATTGCACTGCCCCATATCCATAATGCGGGGGAAGCCGCCTATTTGACCTAAGTCAAGGTCGTTAAAACGGTATTTGCCGCAGGCAAGGGTCAAGATGATTGTATCGCCGGGAGCCTTTTTAACAAACTCGGTATAGTAGCTCCTGCCGGCCTTTGCGCCATCGCAGCCGCCCACAAGGAAAAAATGCTTAATTGCGCCGGCTTTGACCGCTTCAATCACTTTATCCGCCGCGCCCAGCACAGTATTTCGGGCAAACCCGGTCAGCAGTTCGGATCCGCCGTTGATCCCCGTCAGCTTTTTATCTTCATCCCAGCCGCCCAGTTCAAGCGCCTTGTCAATTACCGGTGTAAAATCCTTTGTATGGTCTTTTTCAGTTATATGTTTGATTCCCGGATAGCCAACCACAGAAGTGGTGAAGATCCTGTCCGCATAGGAAGATTTTGGCGGCATAATGCAGTTGGTTGTATATATAACTGGCGCCGGTATACCGTCAAATTCCTTCTGCTGGTTCTGCCAGGCAGTTCCGAAGTTGCCCTTAAGGTGCAAGTATTTCTTCAACTCCGGGTATCCGTGCGCCGGCAGCATTTCGCTGTGGGTATAGATATTTATACCCTTATCCATAGTCTGTTCCAATAACTGCTTCAGGTCCAGCAGGTCATGGCCGGTAATAACTATAAACGGCCCTTTTTCTATTGTAGTAGTAACCTTTACCGGCACGGGATGTCCGTATGCCGAAGTGTTGGCCTCGTCAAGCAGGGCCATGCATTTAAGATTTACCTGCCCGAACTCCATGATCAGACCCAGCCATTCCTCAATTGAGTGTTCCTGGCCGATGGCGCGCATACCTTTATAAAACCATGAAATAACCTCATCGTCTTTCTTGCCGAGCACATAAGCATGCCAGGCATAAGCCGCCATGCCGCGCAGGCCGAACAGCAATGTTGAGCGAAGGGATACTATGTCCGTATCCCCTTGCCACAGTTCACTGGCCGGAGGTTCTTCAGCGCCTCCCAATTTTTCTTTTTCATTCTGGACCAGACTTTTGAGCTCAGTAATTCTTTCAATGTCAAAGTTAACATTGGTTACTGATGCAAAAAGTCCCTGCATCATCAGCTCATCTGTTTCCCTGCCTGGTTTATTGACCTGCGCTGCCCGGTCAAGTCCTATCAGAGCGCAGGTAAGCTCATCATGCTTGATGGCAACATCCGGCTTTTTACCGCACACGCCTGAATTGGTGCACCCTTTTCCGCCTGCGGTCTGCTCGCACTGAAAACAAAACATTTTGTTCATTTGATGACCTCCTCGTATAATTTAGATTGTTTTTTACTTCACACATTGAAGCTCTATTTTCCCTTATACGCTTATCACTTCTGACTATCACCAAGAATGCAGCCGTCGATAGTAATGATAACAACGCTCAGTGGTATAATCTTTCCGCTGTCAGCCAATGCCTGTTTAACCATGTTTGCGATCCCGCTGCAGCAGGGTACTTCCATACGGAGCACAATAACACTTCTTATTTCATGTGCTTTAAATATCTCTGTCATTTTCTTTGCGTAATTTTCATTATCCAGCTTCGGGCAGCCGATGATAGTAATTTTGCCGCTCATGAAATGATTATGGATGTTATGGTAGGCATAAGCTGTACAGTCTGCCGCCACGAGCAGATGTGCGTTATCGAAATAGGGGGCGTTAACTGGCACAAGCTTTATTTGACAGGGCCATTGACGAAGCTGTGATCCGCTTAATACAGTATCTCTTGCAGGAACGGTTATTGCCTCATCTTTTCTTTCTATTGTCCTGGCCTCTATGCCGGCACATCCGCAGGCTAATTTTTCCTGTATGGAATTAACCCTAGTTTCTAAATGCTTCTTAACAGCTTCTTCATCAAACGCTTCAGCCTCACGATCTTCAAAGATAATTGCTCCTGTGGGGCACGCCGGCAGGCAAGCCCCCAGTCCGTCACAATAAATGTCCGAAACAAGCCTTGCTTTGCCCTCTACAAGCTGTAAAGCTCCCTCGTGACAGGCGTCAATGCAAAGTCCGCACCCGTTGCATCTGTCGTCATCTATTTTGATGATTTTTCTTTTCACTGAAAGATACCCCCTTTCTTTTTCCTTTGTGCTTGCAGCTTAATTTTATTATAATAAAAACAAAAAAACGGTAACCTCAGTTACCAAAAACACGAGGTATAAAAAATGTTTGATAAATCAATGAAAACACTTTTAACATGCAGGTTGTTTAAGGGAATGAATAATGCTGAATTGATGAGCGTTCTTACCTGCCTGAATCCGAAAGTCTGCAGCTATAAAAGAAACGAGCCGGTCGCAATGGAAGGCGATCAATTAACAGGTCTGGGGATAGTCCTTGCAGGAGATATCGTAATCACCAGGGAGAACGCAGTCGGCGACCGGATAATCATAGCAATGAACGGGCCTGGAGAAATGTTTGGTGAAATAGCCGCATTTGCGGGTAGTTTTAGATGGCCTGATACAATTATAGCGCGTGAAGCTTGCGAGGTAATGTATCTGCCAGGTGAAAAGATAGTCGGCAGTTGTGCAAATGCATGTGCCAGTCATAAGCTGATGATAGCAAATATACTTAAAATAATATCTTTAAAAGCTCTTATGCTGAACAGAAAAATTGATTATTTGATGATCAAAAACATGCGTGGAAAGGTCTGCGCTTTCCTGTTCGAGCAGTTTAAAAAACAGGGTAAGCAAACTTTTGTCATGCCGCTGAAGCGAAATGAACTTGCAGACTTTTTAAATGTATCCCGGCCTTCTCTTTCACGTGAGATGGGGAAACTAAGGGATGATGGAATTATTGATTTTCACAGGGCTTCGATAAAAATCAAAGACCTGAATACCCTGAAGACTTTAGCAGAATAGACAGCTGGAAGTTTTATAATAATTAAGGAAGTACTGGATTAGATGAATGTAGAAAAGATTAAAAACATCTGCTGCCTGGGGACGGGCACAATGGGTCATGGCATTGCCCTCGTCTTTGCAGCAGCAGGTTATCAGGTTCGTATGTTTGGCCGTTCAGATGATAGCATAAAGCGCGGTTTTAGTAATATTGAGGCCGCACTTGAAATTTTCTGTAAAAATGGTTTGGTTCAGAAAGTGATTATTCCTGAGATATTAGGGCGGGTTAAAGGTGTCACAGCCATGGAACAAGCCGCAGAAAACGCGGATTTTGTTATTGAATCAGTTGCCGAAGATCTCGCTGTCAAGCAGGAGATCTTTGCGGAGATGGAAAAACTTTGCCCACCGGATACGATATTGGCAACCAATACTTCCGGTTTAAGCCCGACTGCCATAGCTGACGTTTTAGAACATAAGGAACGTTTTGTCGTTGCTCATTTCTGGAATCCGCCTTATTTATTGCCGCTTGTTGAGGTAGTCCCGGCAGAGTACACAGTGAAGCATGTAGTTGACACAACCTGGCAGCTGATGGATAAAATCGGTAAAAAACCGGTATTATTAAACCGTGAGGCACTGGGTTTTATCGGTAACCGTCTTCAATTGGCGCTGCTTCGTGAAGCGCTGTATATTGTGGAATCAGGCATTGCAACCAAAGAAGCAGTTGATACAACCGTTAAATACAGCTTTGGACGCCGTTTGTCAACGACCGGCCCGCTTGAAAGCACAGATCTTGGCGGTTTGGATATTTTCTATAACATTTCTAAGTATCTTTTAAAAGATCTGTGCAGCAGCACAATTCCTTCACTGATATTAAAGGCTGCGGTTGAAAAGGGAAATCTGGGTTCGAAAACAGGCACAGGCCTGTACGAATGGACGCCGGAAAAATTGGAAAACGTTAAAGTTGCCCGTGACAAGCATCTAATTGAATGGCTGAAAAAAGATAAGGAAATGCAAATAGATATACTATCTCAGGAACAAAGTTAAAGTCGTCCCTTATCTTCTCTTAATACCCATTTAATCCCGCGCTTCAAAGGGAGCGACACCCCTTCTATAATTATTGGTTCGGATAAATTGTTTCAAATGCCGGTTCCTGAGTCCCGCGTTTCCTTCAATAATAGCTGCAGAAGCTGTCCGGCATTGCCTTGTTCCCTCCAGAACAAGCAGGGGAAACACTCCCCGGCATCTTCCAAGATCACCGTAGGTTTTGGCTGCGAAAAACACCGGCAACACCCAGCAGCACCAACAACATACTTGCAATTGTCCAAACCCCTACAGGTTCGTGAAGGATAAACCAGCCCAAAAACACTGCTATCACCGGGTTTACATAAGCATAAGTCGCGACAATGTTTGCAGGCAGTAACCTTATTGCCTTTAAGAACGAGGTAGAGGCAAAGATGGATCCAACCACCAGCAGATACCCCCATGCCCACCAGGCTTCAAAGGAGGAAAAACAAATTGTCAATCTGTATTTCTGCTGACAAAATTCTTTACGACTTCCTGGCGTCTAAAAGCGATGTGGAAACATCCTTTAACCGTGTGCCCGACCAGGCTGTAAAGTGCGGTTTCGGCATGCAGGGGGTATGCTGCCGGCTTTGCTCCAACGGACCATGCCGGATAATTCCCAAATCACCCCGGGGTGTATGCGGCGCTAGCCCTGACACCATGGTAGCCAGGAACTTCCTGCGGGCAGTGGCGGCGGGAGCGGCCTGTTACCTGCACATTGTCGAAAATGCTGCTGTTAACTTGGGTGAAATTGGCCGGGGCAATTCCGACCTGCCTTTAAAGGGGGTCTCCCTTTTGCATGAACTGGCCGAGCGCCTTGGAGTTGTCGGAACTAATGCAAAAGAAAAAGCAGTAAACCTGTCTGTCATGGTGCTGGCGGATTTATACCGCCCCCGCAGTGAGAAAATGCAGCTGGTCAAGAAACTGGCCTACGGGCCGCGCTATGAAAAATGGACAGAGCTGGGCATCCTGCCCGGCGGCGCCAAGTCAGAGGTTTTTGACGCCCTGGTTAAGAGCAGCACCAATTTATCCAGCGACCCTGTCGACATGCTGCTGCACTCCCTGCGCCTGGGCATTGCCACCGGTTTATACGGGCTTGCCATGACCAACCGGATTAACGACATCATCTGGGGAGAGCCTGAAATCAGACTGGCCAAAGCCGGTTTCGGAGTAGTCGACCCGGATTATATAAATGTTATGGTTACCGGCCATCAGCAGTCCCTGATTGGCATTCTGCAGGACGCCCTGTCGTCTCCCGCGGCTGAGTCCATGGCCAAAGCAGCCGGGGCTAAAGGTTGCAAAATTGTCGGCTCCACGTGCGTCGGCCAGGATATGCAGCTGCGGGGAGCGCACTGCGGGGATGTTTTTGCCGGCCACACCGGGAACAACTTCACCAGCGAGGCGCTGATCGCCACAGGGGCCATTGACCTGGTGGTGTCGGAATTCAACTGCACCCTGCCGGGAATTGAAACTGTCTGCGACCAGATGCATATGCCGCAGTTCTGCCTGGATGATGTGTCAAAGAAACAAAATGCCGAATACCTGCCTTTCAACCTGAAAGACCGCCATAAAATTGCCGGGAGAATTATAGAGGCGGGCGCACAAAGTTATGCGGCCAGGCGTAAAAACATTGCCATAGATGTACCTGTCCACGGCTATGACGACGTGCTCACCGGTCTGAGTGAAAAAACCCTGAAAAACTTCCTGGGTGGCAGTTACAAGCCGCTTATAGATCTTATCGTCGCTGGTAAAATAAAAGGCATCGCCGCCGTGGTGGGGTGTTCCAACCTTACCGCCGGCGGGCACGATGTCTTTACAGTAGGGATGACCAGGGAATTAATCAAACGCGACATTATCGTCCTTTCAGCCGGCTGCACCAGCGGCGCCCTGGAAAATGTCGGTTTAATGTCACCTTCAGCGGCGGAACAAGCCGGGCCAAACCTGAAAGAAATCTGCCGGCAGCTGGGAATACCCCCTGTGCTGAATTTTGGACCTTGCCTGGCCATCGGCCGCCTGGAGGAAACAGCGGCTGACATCGCGGCGGAATTGGGCGTAGATTTACCGCAGCTGCCCCTGGTTCTCTCAGCGCCCCAGTGGCTGGAAGAACAAGCGCTGGCGGACGGCGCCTTCGGCCTGGCCCTTGGGCTCAGCCTGCACCTGGCCATTCCGCCCTTTGTTACTGGCAGCGAAATGGTTACCAGGGTACTGACGGCTGACCTTGAGCAGTTAACCGGCGGCCGCGTTATTGTAGACGGCGATATTATCTCAACAGTCAACCAGTTGGAAGCGGTTATCAACGACAAAAGATCAGGCCTGGGCCTGTAAGAGGTGAATAAAAGATGAAAAGGATATTCATTAAGCCGGAATTGTGCGAAGAGTGCAAGAATTGTCAGGTAGCCTGCCTGGCGGAACACAGCCCGTCCCGTTCGGTATGGTTTGTAAACTTATCCGATCAGGGCAGCCAGCCGCGCAACTTTGTTGAACTGAACAACGAAGGGCGGCCCGTACCTCTATCCTGCCGGCAGTGTGACGAACCGGAATGTGTTAACGCCTGC
The DNA here is from genome assembly GCA_003513005.1 of Desulfotomaculum sp. Lineage (NCBI taxonomy): Bacteria > Bacillati > Bacillota > Clostridia > Eubacteriales > Desulfotomaculaceae > Desulfotomaculum > Desulfotomaculum sp. The sequence continues at coordinate 693 of DOTD01000038.1, read as the reverse complement.
GTTTCAGGAGCGCTTCAAAGAGATCCCGCAACCGGTCTGGTCGTCCATAATCAAAAACAGTGCGCCAGTTGCTGGATGTGCGTAATGTCCTGTCCCTACGGCATGATTTTGCCGGATGCCAGAGAAAACAAGATTGCAATAAAATGTGACTTTTGCGCCGACCGGGGCACGCCGCGCTGCGTCGAAGCCTGTCCTACCGGAGCAATCTCTTTAATCGAGGCGCCGTCGCCGGGCGCAGACGGAGGGTATTACGTTCTGACGGGGGGTGTTAATCCGCAAATAGAAGGTTCCCAAACGGGAGCATTATTCTCAAGTTAAATAATCTGCAAACAAATGGAATGCTGAAGCAAAGGTTACTATTCACAGTCCTATTTAATTTCCATTCATGACATAGAATGTTCTTTATCAAATAAATAACATCACCTATTCAATAGAGAAAAGGATAAAAGCGCGGCAAACGCAACATCAAAAGAAATAAATGCCGCGCTTTTTTTGATTACAATTTTTTAAAAAAGCAGGACTCCAACCATCCGATGTCGAATATTGCATTATGAAAATCGCGGTGGAAGGAAATTCGTATGGAATATCGGACAAGGCCTGAAATAACAGAAGATAAGGTTGAACAGATCAGGGGCATCATCGCCGAAAATCCTGAATGGAACCGAACAAGGATATCGCAGCACATATGCCGGA
>DOTD01000037.1 GCA_003513005.1 Desulfotomaculum sp. | reverse complement strand
TTGCCGCACCCGTGCCAACCATGCTTAACAGCCTCGGTTTAAATTCTTCGTACCAGATATGATTAGCACAGAAATGTTTCCCGCTGCCGTCAATCTGACGGGCTTCTTGGTAAAGCTGCTCCAGTCTCGGTTCTATTTTTGTTAACTCGTTGAAGGTCATTGACTGCCTCCGGTTAAAAAGGTGAGTTTCTAAAAAACCCCTAAATTTAGTAACGGTGCGCTTTTTCGGGTTTTACGGTGAGTGTGGTGAGTATTTTGCCGCTATTACTCTATTAAAAAATGTATTTTTTTCCGTGTGGGGTGGCGGCAAATAACTCACTAGACACACATAACTCACATAACGAGATCAACTTTCCATAAAAAAGCGCGGTGTATAGCACCGCATTTTTCCAGTTTATAGCCATTCGTGAAATATACTCCGGATTTCCGCGCTAACACGCGCCCCAACTTCCGGGTAAATCCCCGCTCACTGGGATCCAGCCAATCTGGTAGAACGTCTCTAAATTCCGCATTGAAAGTAATCTCTCGCTCAATCTGTTTTACGGTTATCGGCTTTGAACCAAAAACCTTGTGCCAGGACTCAATAAGGTCTTCGATCCCTTCGTTAATTTCCGCATTTTCATAAATCTCCGCTGCATTCCCTAAAAACTCATTCACGTCAGCAAATTCCAATATCCCGCCTATTACTTCACGCCATTCTTCGAAACTCCCCATTGGTGGAGCTTTTACCGGTGCCGGTTGCCCGGCAAGAACCCAGGCTCTAGCAAGGGTAAAAATTGCTGCCAACAGTGCACCGCGGTTTTCCTTTACGTACTTTGTTAGATAGGGGTGCCTGAATTCATTTTGGTCCCGCTGCCATGGCCTTGCTCGATTTGCGTCCAGTCGCACCCGGTAACATCGCCGGGGGAGGTCTCCAGCCAAACGAATGTTATTCCCGGTAATAACCCAGCAGGTTCTATGTTGCAAATTTATGATTTCATTGCGTCCTAAAATTCGATCACTCCAGTTGACAGAAGTCAAGAGTGCGCACAATGTAGATGAGTGGAAAACGTCTTCAACGTTGTCAATCACGACAACTGGCCGCCCGGCGCTTAAAATAGATGTTACACGTTTCCTCCATTCGTCTTCACGATCTCGCCCTTCTGGCGCTGTAGTCATGTAAGAAGAGGCACCCGTTGATATCATGGAAATCACATCGGATAAAAGGCTGGCCCCGGTCCCTTGCAGGGGTTTATCAATCAGCAGCATTGGTACGGGTCCCGCAATTAAATCTCTCAAAACTGGCGTTATAACAGCGGCCAGGATATTCGCCCAGCTTGCTCCACTGTCAAACGGGAAATCGGCTAAGATATCTCTTAACCGCCCCAATGAAGCTTCAACATCTGTCTTAACAGGCCTGTCCGGTATTTCTGGCAGCGAGGAACCGGGTTCCGGCGCGTAATAAAGCGAGGTTCCAGCATCATAACCCGGAGTAATAAACAAGCTGCCGTCCCCGCGCATTATTGGCACCTGCGTAATTCCACGTAAAAGGGGTAATGGCAGATTGTCCAGTGACATTATGTCTCTTACTAACTCCGGGGGCGGGATTGCGGGTAAATATTTTACATCACCGCTTTTTTCACGCGCTTTTACATATCTAGCACTTCGCGCTAGGTATCCCCTTAATGATGCTTCGTTAACTGATTTAAGCACAGGTCTAGTGAATGAATGACAATGCTTATCTTTCTCCTGAATATGAGAAATTTTCGTAATTTCCCCTGCCCTGTTGAAAAGTATCTCCGGATAATTACTTGCTGCTAAAGCGGCGAGGGCTTCTTCAGTAATTGACGGTAAGGAACGATTATTCACAACGATTATTTTTTGTTTTTTAACTTCAGGATTGCCCTCCCAATCAAGAGCAAACTCCTGTTCTGGGCTGGGCCGTTCGTGAACTGGGCAAGTCTCCTTACCCGTACAGAACCTCGTCACCCAGTCGGCTTCATCGCATCCCAGGCTTACGTACCCTGCGCCGTTTTTACCGTTATAAGCGCTCTTGACATGGTGTTCCAACTCGTCCGGGCCGAATTCATCCAGGATTGGAGGGCTATTTTTTTCATCAGCAATTCTGACGGAGGTCAATGCAATTTCATAAGGATAATTTGCCCGGTTCATGTGGGCTGCCAGCCTAAACAGCGCCGGCCGCCTGGGGCCATTTAGCGCGCCTTTTTCCATAAAATTTTTAGCGCACGGAAGTAAGTCCTTAAAACCATTTCTGACGGCTGGTCTTTCCTTATTTGTGGCGGTCTTTGGCGGTTGCTCCGGCTCTTTCGGCAGCATGGCCAAGGCAGTATTTAACTCTTTCCGGGTGTGCCGCCGTACTATATCAAGGAATTGCTCTAAGGTAAGGGCCGTCCCGCCGTCTGTCACAACACGCCGGTTATTCTTAACGCTCGGAGGGAAGTAAGGCAGATTAATGAAATTTCCATAATTCAATCCGTCAAAACTATCTTGCTTCGGGAAAATTTCAGGCGTAGTTCCTCCGATAGCCTCTTGCCAGGCTTGTCTCAATAGTCTGCGTGCCTGCGCTACCGGTACCGGCTCACAAAAGAAAATCCAGATATGATAGCCTCCGGATTTTGATCTTTCGATATGTGCGATTATCCCCAGATCCGAAAGCTTGTCTCGCAGGGCTGCAGCGTTCTCCGCCAGCTGCGCCTGGTCTTCTTCATTGTGGTTGTCTGAATCGATAGCGCAAAACCACACATTGCCATCGGACTGCAAAGGATAAATGCCTAAACTATGCCGATAAGTTGTGCCAGTCAAATGATTTCCATACTGCTGTAGAGTTACCGGCGTCTTATTGCACCATCCGCGCTTTTCATCAGCATAGAGGCGTCCGCAAGCACTGGTCAAGCCTTGGAATATATCTGCGAATTTTTCTACTAATACTTCTGTTAGTTCATTGTCCGGCATGTTTTTTACCTCTTAAGTTTTTACTGCACTCGCCTTATTGCTCCGGGCTGTGATTGATTCTCGATCCATTTGTCGAGAGCTGCCTTGTCCACAAGGATGCGGTTTCCAATTCTAAAATGGGGGATATTCCCGTTGCTTAATTCCCGCCGTAATAACCATTCGCTGATCAAATCCCGAAGATACTTTCGGGCTCCCTTTACGTCAAAAATTTCTCGTACTGTTTCCCTAGAATCTGCGTTAAGATTTGCAAACATTAGTTAACCTCCTGCTGCAGCTCCTTGATAGCCTTGAGAATCGGCTGCTTCTTTTTATCCGGTAACTCTTTGCGCAATAATTTGCAAAAGTTTTGTTCATGAATTCCATACCGATCGGCTACTTGCCACTGGAAAAGTCCAGCGTCTTTAATTGCTTCCCGAATATCTTGATTTGCCTTTACCTGCATTGAGACCCACCTCTCGTTTAAATTTTTATTGACGCCTTATAAGTAATGGCGTTATAGTTATTATGATTGATATTGGTATTCCTGTACACGGGCACAAGCGATACATATTTTAGATCAAAAAAATTATTTTTAAAGGAGGCCTCTAATTGATAAATAAAATTTTTCACATTCCTAACCTCAAAATATCTTGCTTAAAAGCTGATAATTTGAGCACAAAGAAATTCTTCTGGGTAATTCCTGAAGTACTAAGAAAGGAATTTCCAACAGCGCACACCGGTCTTACTTGCTTCATAGCCAGGGATTCTAAAACTACATATCTTCCGTTTGAAGACGGTTTTTGCAAGGATATAATAGGTAGGGTTTTTGAGATAGGGGAAATACTTAAGAAAGCAGGTAGATTTGAAGAAAAATCATTAGACGACAGGTATATGCTAAGGACATTTGAGTGCAAAAAATTGTTTTTTTCTGATGAAGATTATTTTCTTTGGGCAAATATTGCTCAAGAATACCAGGATCTTTTAACTCAATATGTAGAAAACTTTATTTATGATTTTGGTTTTTTATCTATATGGCCAGAAATAGATAAAGTCTTCCTTGCCGCTTCACCGGGAACAAGTGGTTTTAGTAAGGATTGCTGGGAAGTATATGAAAAACAAGAAGACGGTGGGATCTTAGAAGTCGGTACTGACTGGTGGTATATTTATAAAGAAAATCTCTATAAGGTTGAACCGTTGATTTTTGTCCTCGAATATATCAGCCGTTTATATATGTACCACACGTATAAAGTACAGCCCTATACTTTTGATATTGATATTAACTGTAAAGTTGCTTACCTTGGAGATGGTCATGGTATCGTTTTTGAGGGGGAAGGCCTTCATCTTTTGATTGATTTAGCCTATTCTCACACTGTTACTGATAGTAATAAAGAATTTCGCCAGTGCGAAGAAGAACAATGCGGTACCTGGTTTTTTGCTGATAGATTAAAGAAACAGCGTTTTTGTAGTAGTAAATGTAAAAGTAAGCACAATACTCGAAAAATCCGAAATAAAGAGTTGAAAGAAAAATTGCTTCAACAATTTAAAACGATAAATGAAAGTTGGCTATCAGATCAAATCGATACCTTGTTCGAAAAAGGTATAACAGGGGAAAAGCAGGTTGAAAATCGAATAACGATACTAATAAATGAAAAGTAAAGAAGAACCAAAAAAGCGCCCTTATGGACGCCCCTTAATAATTCCTGCTCATTATCCTTTCTTTCTTAACTGCTCTGGTTGCTTATTCATAAGTTTTTCCATTATACTGCTGCCTTCAAACTGCGCCTTTTCGATTGCATGGCCGTATCTCTTCCAGATCATATTAGCGTCGGCATGACCAACCATATGAGCCACTTCAAGAACAGGCGCTCCCTTCGACAACAAAAGCGAAATACAGCTATGGCGGAGGCAATGGAAATTTTTCGCCGGTAACCCGGTTTTTCTTATAAAATCATGCCAGTATTGAGAGGCATATATAGCGTGTATCTGTTCCCCGTTCCACTGAGTAAACACAGCGCCGGATTCTACCCACAGAGTCCCTATTTTCTCTTCTCGGGCCTCTTGATGCCCTTTTAATTGCTTCAACAGAAATATTGTACTTGCAGACAGTTTTACATCTCTAAGAGACGCTTTGTTTTTAGGCGGTTTTTCGAAGCAGGGCTCACCGGGGATATACTGCCATGATTTATTTATACTGACCATGCGGGTGTCAAAATTAATATCGTCCCATTTTAAAGCAAGTATTTCCCCTTCACGGGCTCCAATTTCCAGGGCAATATTTACCAATACTTTATTCTGCAATGATTCCCCTTCCATGTATTGCTTTATAAGCGCGACTTCTTCTGCTGTGTAGCTGTCAATTTCCTTTTGCACCGGTGCTTGAGGTGCTCTGAACTTACAAGGATTATTCGGCAGTAATTGACGCTCGACTGCATACTGCAGTATAGAATATAAAACCCGGTGATAATGCCACTGTGTTTGTTGAGATAGATATTCTTCGCTTGCTTCACCGCTCCGGTTCTTTTTCGGCTGCTCACTCAGCCATTTATAAAATTCCTCAACCCGGTCAAGGTTTATTGATGCTACTTCATCATTTCCAAGAAATTGATTGATCCGTTCAAGTAATTGCCTATACCGCAACATTGTTTTTGGCTGATGTTGGCCCTTCCTGCTGCGTCCGGCCCGGTATTCAAGCCATCGTGCTGCCAGGTCAGAAAATCTTTCTTTGACAGGCTCCCTATACCCTGGCTGATTGACTTCCTTTTCTTTTTTCTTGGCATAATCTAATGCTTTATCCAGGCCCTTAGAATCTATCCAGGCTTGTACATCGTCAGGCTTTTTCTTGCTGGCCGGTATGACTATCCTGATAGTTTCCTTCTTTTGATTCCTGCTGCCGTCTGCATTTTTAGGACCGTCATAAAGAACACGGAAGGCAACCTGAGTTCCTTTACTGACGATTTTTGAATACTTTTTATCGACGGAAGGCATTTATTTGGCCCCCTTTTTAAAGTGCAGTTCAAGAATGTGCCTTATCGCGTCTGACCTGCTCATTTTTATTCCCGGCGTTTTTTCCTGAAGCTTGACAACCTCCCGATCAATTTTTTCAACAAGCTCGTCCGGCATCCGGATATTAATTACTTTCACGGTATCACCCCTTCTTGATATATATTGTAATACAATAAGTGGGTAATGTAAAGATATATTTGGAACATTTATTGGAACATTTTTTTCAAAAGTATTCAAAATCGAACATAAAAATACCTGAAGCCGTTTTCAACAATCCTTTATTTCCAAAGGTTTTCAGGTATATTCAATAATATCCCAAAAGGCTTTTAGCGCTCTCCAAAACCGTAGGCTGCGGGTTCGATCCCTGTCTCCCCTGCCAAAGAAATGCAAAGCCCCGCAAGGATCTGCGGGGCTTGTTGTTTGCCACTAAAGCAGTTACTAACTGTCACCTTTCAGCCCTGCCCATATGGTATTTTTTGGACTTAAGTATACCCCCATGTTTTTTACGCCGGTCAACGCATTGGTTAAATAAGACCACAAAATTCATAAGGGAGGGACTAAAAATGAAGAAAATCCTTGCGCTATTGTTGACACTGGCCATACTGCTCACATTCGGCGTTGGAAACGCGGTAGCGAAAACTGCTAATGCAAAAGCAAATGGGCAAAGCATGAAGAAGCAGGTGAAATTCTCTGACCTTCAAGGCCACTGGGCGCAGCAGACGATTGAGAAAATGCATGCTAATGGCGTTGCGGGCGGATATGCTGACGGAACCTTCCGTCCCAATAACCTGTGCACCCAGGCGGAGGCAACGACACTTATCGACCGGGCTGTATCAAAGAAATTTAACATTCAATCAGCAAATTGGAACCCGACTGACGGGAATGCATTTTACGGAGACAGCGACGTCCCGGCATGGGCGAAAAGCGGTGTAAAGCGGGCAGCGCAAAACAAATTCATCAACCCCAAACGTTTTAATTCAAATGCACAGATGAGCCGTCTGGACTCCTGTGTTCTACTGGGAAAGTACCTGGAAAAATGCGGGAAACTGAAACCGGTATCCGTATCCGATCTGAATTTCAACCCCTTTAACGACTGTGGGCAAATCTCGGATGAAGACTACGAGTATATCCTGGCTCTCTATAAACTGGGAATTATCAAAGGCAACCCCAATGGCAATTTCAACCCTAACTGCGCTATAAAACGGGTGGAGATTTTTATCATCATCTATGCACTGGATGATAACGATCAAACTGAAGGTGATGATGAATCCGCCCCAACATGGGATAACGACAGTAAGATCACCGCGTTCAATGTTGGCGCAAACAGCGTGGAACTCAAATGGGACCCTGCTGACGACAATGCAAAAGTTACCGGCTATAAAATAACATACACCGATGATGGGACAAATAAAGTAAAAACGGTTAATTCAACCCGCACTACAAAGATTACCGAACTAGATGCCGATGAAGATTATAAATTCACCGTCCAGGCGCGGGACGCGGCTGGGAACTGGAGCACGGATGGACCTTCCGTCAGAGTGACCACAAAAGAAGATAACGACACTACAGCCCCGGCCTGGCCTTCGGGAAGCAAACTTAAGGCCAGCAACATAACAAAGACAAGTGTCACCCTGGAATGGCCGGATGCTGCTGATAACGAAGAAGTAACCATGTACAGGATCTACCAGGATAATGCGTTAAAGGCAACCCTGGACGCTGATATGAATAAGACCACCATATCAGGCCTGCAGAAAGGAACCGAATATACGTTCAAGGTTAAAGCGGGCGATGATGCGGGCAACTGGAGCGCCTACCTGAGTTTAACAGTAGAAACTGATAGTTAAAGTGTGAAAAAGTTTCCAGATAACTATGAAAGTTATCTGGAAAGAAGGAACATTTTTAATAACATCGCGCGTTTCATGAAAGGGTCGGTGATTTCGCAAGGAATCCCTACCCTTTCTCCATGCCTGCCCGCCCAATTTATACAGTGCGATAAAAAAATGAGCAGCTTATTAAAAACTGCTCCAGTCACATGGAAATAGGGAAGTAAACTTAAAGAGCAACAGAGGTCAACGGCTTAAAAAAAGCAACTTCATCATCAAAGATTTAGACCGTTTTGTGCGGATATTTAAGAACACTTACGGCAGCAAAAAAGCCAGTTGTCCGAAAAGACAACTGGCTTTTAACTGGTTAAAAAAAGCTAAACTTTAGAAGTTCAGCCCGAATACGTTTAAAAACCTGCCAATTTTCTTTCCGCACCGGGAAGCGTAGCTGTTTCCGGCTACACTCTAGCGGCCTCAGATCCATAGTCATTAACCGTAGGTTCCAAGGCTCGAAAATTGTAATATTCACTTGTCTATTTTATTATATTCTACGCTCTTTTTTAAAATTCCTTTTTAACCGAAAAAAATCTGTTACTATTCACAGTCCTATTTAATTTCAATTCATGACATAGAATGTTCTTTATCAAATTAATAATATCACCTATTGAATAGAGAAAAGGATAAAAGCGCGGCCAACGCAACATCAAAAGAAATAAATGCCGCGCTTTTTTTGATTAAAATTTTTTAAAAAAGCAGGACTCCAACCATCCGATGTCGAATATTGCATTATGAAAATAGCGGTGGAAGG
>DOTD01000036.1 GCA_003513005.1 Desulfotomaculum sp. | reverse complement strand
TTTTTTTTTTTTTTTTTTTTTTTTTTATTTTTTTTATAAAAATTTTTTTCCCCCCTTTTATTTTTAAATTTACTTTTCCCCCTTTTTTTTTTTTTTTTTTTTTTTTTTTTATTTTTTCCCCCGCCCCCCCCATTGGGGATTTTTTTTTTTTTTAGTTTATTTTTTCCCCCCCCTAAAATTAAAAAAAAACCACAAAAAAAAAAAGCAAAAAAAACAAAAATAGTTTTTTCTTAAAATTACCGAAATTCGTTTCCCCGCCCGTGCGGGATGTTTTCCTACGGGGAGGGGGGCCCCCTATGGGGCGGGGGAGCGAAAAAAAGGGGGGGGGGGCCGCTCCTTCCCCTTCCCCGCCAATAAAACATCGGCCAGAGCAAAGTCCAGCGGGGTGTCAATATCTACCGAGCGATCTTTCGGCATTATGTAAGCATATGTCTGCGGTCCGTAGAAGGAATCATTTTTAAGAAAATAGTCCCATTGGATCAGGTAGATGGCGCCGTTTAACTGGTAAAAAGCAGGAAGCTGCTGGCGGGGCTGGTTTGCTTCGGGACGGATGAAATATTCCAGGCAGTGGTTGTCCGGGAGGGTATTGCTCAACCAGGGGTGGTGGGTAGTTTCGCAGACGGAGACTATCGCTTTAGCGTGGCGTTCAATCATCAGCTTGCAGGAATTAACGATATCTTCAGGGGATCGCAAGGGGCTGGTTGGCTGAAGGATGGCCACCCAGTCGAATTTTTCTCCCCGGTTTTCGTACCAGGCCATTGCGTGCCGCATTACGTCGCTGCTTTTTGCGCTGTCTGTGGCCAGTTCGGCAGGCCGTAAGAAAGGCGCTTCGGCTCCCGCTGAAAGAGAAACTGCCGCTATATCTTCGCTGTCGGTGGAAACAAGCAGAAAATCAAAAACGCTGCTGGCCAGAGCGGCTTTAATTGTATGGACAATCAGCGGTTTGCCGGCCAGAGGCTTGATGTTTTTTCCGGGAATCCCTTTTGATCCCGCACGGGCTGGGATAACTCCGAGGATTTTTTTGTCCTGGTAAATTTTAATCACCCCGTAAGTTCAAAAGCACGCAGAGTCTGGCGGTATTCTTCCCATTGTCCGATGTCAAACCATTCACCATGGTGGGGGAAAACACCAACTTTCAGCCCCTTTTCCTTGGCCATGTCGATCAGGTCAGGCATTTGCAGTGTTTTTCCCTTTGAAACAAAATCCAGGACCTCCGGTTCCAGGACATAAACCCCGCTGTTGACCAGGAAGTGGAAGTTTGGTTTTTCGTTGATATTTTGAAGGTTGTCGTCATCCACCTTTAAAACGCCGTAAGGTATGGTGAATTTTCGCAATGCTCCAAGGATGGTCAGTGCGTTTCCATGCTCCCGGTGATACCTCAAGAGTTCTCCATAATCTGTTTCCACGATAATGTCGCAGTTGGAAACAATAAAAGTATCATTGAAGTCCCCGTTCAACAGTCCCAGAGCGCCTGCTGTGCCCAGAGGCTCCTTTTCCTGGACAAAGCCTATCTTATATTTGCGGCCGTTGTTTTCTGCGAAATAAAGCCGCACTATATCCGCTTTATAGCCCAGACTGATCGTGAAATCAGCAAAACCCTGGCCGTGGAATTTCTCCATAATTACTTCGACGATAGGCTTGTCCCCGAGAGGGATCATCGGTTTGGGCAGAATTTTTGTAAATGGATCCAGCCTGGCGCCCATCCCGCCAGCCATGATGATTACTTTTTCTGTCCGTTTTTCCCTGCGGTTGCCAAAGACGTCTCTGCAGAGGAGAAGATCGACTACCCGCTGCTGGTCGTCAAGAAGAGGGACATGCCGGATATCATGGTCGAGCATCAGTTTGCGGGCAACGCCCAGGTCGGTTCCGGCTTTAATGGTTTTAGGGTTTTTGCCCATGATTTCGCTCACGCAGACATCCATATTAACCCCGCGTAGAAGAGCCCGGCGGATATCCCCATCGGTAATTATTCCCACCAGGCGCCGTTCGCAATCGGTCACCAGGAGTACCTGCATACCTGCCTTATCCATGCGCGGCAGGACTTCGGAAAGCTTTTCTTCCGGCAGGGCGGTAATCTTTTTTAAATCCCTTTTATGCCAGGCCACATATGCACCCTCTTTCGGAATCCTCAACCATTTCCCAGGTCAGCACTGTTTCCGCAGGTATATCAACGGACGCTTTACGCCCGATTACAGAATCCCAGAGCATTGGCGATATTCCCGTTCCCGGCCGTTTTGCCGCCAGGCAGTTTTCTGTAATTCTTTCGCCGGCCGGGATGTTTTTGCTGGAAACGATGCTGCGTCTGGCTGCGGCGGCGGTCTTTATTTCGTCGGGGACCGGGGCTTTGAAACCGTTTCCAAGGCTTTTTTCGACCAGGCGGATAACTGCCACCATATTATTTAATTCGTCCGGTTCCAGGGAACATTTATGGTCAGGGCCCTCCATTTTGCGGCTTAATGTAAAATGTTTTTCAATTACTTCGGCTCCCATGGCTACCGCAGCAATCGGGACAGCGTATCCCATGGTGTGATCTGAATAACCTACAGGCAGGCCGAACGTCTGTTTGAGAGTGAGCATAGCTTTTAAGTTAACTTCTTCGGGAGGCGTTGGGTAATTGGAAGTGCAGTGCAGCAAAGTAATTTCCCCGGTGCCCGGACCTTTGAGTATTTGGACGGCTTTTTCAACTTCTTCCAAAGTTGACATCCCCGTAGACAGGATCACTTTCTTTTTTTTTCCGCCAATCCGGCGCAATAACGGCAAATTCGTTATTTCTCCGGAGGGAATCTTGAAGCAGTCCAGGTTTAATCCATCCAGAAAATCAACACTTTCCAGGTCAAAAGGGGAAGAGAGGAAAGCAATCCCGCGCCGGTCGCAATATTCTCTCAGCTTTCTGAAATCATCAAAGCTTAGTTCGAGCTTTTTAAGCATTTCCAACTGGCTTTCAACTTTATGGGACATGTTCTTTTGCTGGTACTGGGCCCTTTCTGCGAAAGAGGTGACTATTTTTTCGGCTTGAAAGGTCTGAAATTTAACTGCATCCGCTCCGCTTTTACAGGCAAGATCGACCATCTGCATAGCCAGGTCCAGGCTGCCGTTATGATTTACGCCTGCTTCGGCGATGATAAAAACCCTGCTCTTTTTAATCATTATTAGAGACTCACCTCATCGGGGCCTGGGAAATCAAGGCGCTTTTCTAAAAGAGTTCTCCCAAGCGGAATTTGTTCAAGTACGCTGATAATTTTTTCACTCGCCTTTCCGTCTTGAAAGGGGTCGTAAGGGTTGACTGTTTGGAGCAGACCGGCGCGAAATACCGGATCAGTTAAAGCTTTTCGCAGGCCTTTTACAATGTCTTTCTTGCGGCAGTTTACGTCCAGGATGCTTTCCGCCCTGATCCTGCCCTTCTGACGGTTACCTATATTGACGGTTGGAACGTGAAAGCTGGGCGCTTCGATAATGCCGCTTGAGGAATTACCCACCACGGCTGAAGCAATCCGCATCAATCCGAGATAACCCCGTGAGCCCAGACTTGGTTTGAGCAGCACATTGTTTTTATTCAATGCGTAATCCTGCCAGATTTGAACTACCGCCTGATAGCCTGCTTCCAGACCGGGATAGGTAATCACCTGCTGGTATTCCTGAAATTGCTCCAGGGCCAGCGCAACTTCTTTCGCCTGAGCCTCCGTATCATTTTCGCCGGTAATTGTTTCCGGGTGAAAAGTAATCAGCAGGGTGGGTGTTTCGGGATCTATGCCGAAGTTGTTTTTTATTTCTGACGGTGAAAGATAATCACAGGAGTAAATGTTTTCGATTCCGGTTGAGCCGACAACGTGAATCCGCCATGCTTCCTCGCCCATCTGCCTGATCCGGCGCCCATATTCCCAGGTGGAAGCAAAATGAAGATGGGCCATCTTTGTCAGGGCATGGCGTACCTGTTCGTCAAGCGCTCCCTCGGTTGATTCGCCGCCGGCGATATGAGCGAGCGGTACTCTGTAAATCAGGGCGCAGGAAGCGGGGGCAAGGAGTTCGTAGCGATCTCCCAAAAGAAGCAAAAAATCGGGCTTGTATTTCCCGATTACCGCGGCCATTTTAACGGTTGCCTCGCCGAGAGACTTGGCGATGGATTCATGATTATCGGAATCTAGTGTAAAGGGGACTGTTTCGGCAACGGCAAAACCGTCCTTCTTAATGTCCGAAATTGTGCCGCCCTTGTATGAGGCCAGGTGATCGCCGGATACGATAAGGATGAGCTCGAGGCCAGGGCTGTCCGAAATCCTTTTCAGGATTGGTTTTAACAGGCCGTAATCGGCCCTCGTTGAGGAAAAAGCTATTATCCTGCGCAAACTGCCTTAACACCTCTGGAAGGATTTTGGACAATTACCGCAGGATTGCCAAAAACGGTTACACCCGCAGGTATGTCTTTTGTAACAACCGCCCCGGCGCCGATCAGAGCGCTTTCCCCGATAGTGATCCCCTGGATTATCCGGGCGCCTGCGCCGATAAATGCTTTTTCTCTTACTGTTACGTTTCCGCAGAGAACGGCTCCCGGCCCTACTTGCGCCGAATGTCCGATTAAACAATCGTGTTCGACTATAGCCCCGGAGTTGATGATCACATTTTCTTCTATAACAGCGCGGGGATTGATAACTGACCCGGCCATTACCACGGTAGCCGGACCAAGCCTTGCAGTCCGTGAGATTATTGAACCCGGGTGCTTGAAAACGGGAAAATTAAAACCTTTGGACAGGCAGTATTCATAAAGGGTTCTTCTTTTCAGGTTGTTAAAGCCCGCCATGCCCATGGCGGCATATTTGAGGAATTTATCGGAGAGGCTTTCAAGAACGCTGTCATCGCCGAGATAGGGTAGCTCATCTCTTGTCAGGATGTTTTCTGGTTGAGGGTCAACGCAGCCAACCGGTTTGAATTTTTTTGTCAGGAGGATTATTTCAACGACCACCCTTGCGTGGCAACCCGCCCCGATGATCACGATCGGTTTTTTATCCATAGGCATCTCCTGATATATTGATTGCTTTCGATACAAGGGCAATTGAATCACAGACTTCCCTTACAGATTCGTCAGTTAAAAAAGTAGCGCTGGGTAAATTAATACCCCTGTTATATAGTTCGTCGGCGATACTGTTTTTCTGTAGGTACATTTCTAAAAAACATGGCTGCCTGTGCATCGGAACAAAAAACGGCCTGACCTGTATGCCACAGGAGATGAGTCTTTTCATAAGCGCAGTTTTTTTCTCGCCGAATTCTTCCGGATCAATTAATACTGACGTCAGCCACCAACTGCTCCGGGCTTCCGGGAGTTCCTTCTGGAATATAACGCCGGGGAGGGAGTCAAGCATGTTGTGGTAAATATCTGATATATTTTTTTTGGCTTTTAAAAATTGAGGCAGGCGTTCCAACTGGGCCAGCCCAAGCGCTGCCTGCAGGTTAGTTAGACGGTAGTTATAGCCGATTTCGGTATGCAGATATTCCATCTGCTCTTTTTCCCTGCCCTGATTGACTAAAACCCTCGCCCGTTCCGCTAGTTTGGAATCACCAGTGACAATCATCCCGCCGCTGCCGGTTGTGATAACCTTATTGCCGTTAAAGCTGAATACCCCAATGTGTCCGAATGTGCCCGTCATTTTTCCGGAAAAAGTTGCTCCCAGGGATTCGGCAGCGTCTTCGATAACATATATTCCGTAGTTGTTGGCCAGGTTGGAGATGGAATTGAGATCAGCGGGATTACCGTAAAGGTGGACGGGGATAATGGCTTTTGTACGCGGGGTTATCGCCTCTTTGGTCTTAACAGGATCCAGTGTCCAAGTATCCGGCGTTACATCTACAACTACAGGCGTGGCCCCGACATAGGTAACAGGATTGACCGTGGCAATGAACGTCAGGGAGGGAACAATTACTTCATCTCCGGGGCCGATTCCCAAAAGCCGCAGGGCCAAGTGAAGCCCGCACGTGCCGCTGGATACCGCCACGGCATGCTCTGCCGAAATAAAAGAGGCAAAACGCGCTTCAAATTCTGCAATCAAAGGTCCTGAACTGGAAACGAATCCGCTGTCTATAGCTTCAAGCAGATATTTTTTTTCCAGTTCACCGATATTGGGCCAGTCGAGCGGAATTTTAATCTCAGGCAAGGAAGCTCCTCCTGTTGGTGTGTTTATTTACACGGTGTACAGTCCTGATTTGTACTGCCGGGTGTTTTGCGCAAACCATTCGATTGTTGTCCTGAGTCCTTCTTCCAGTGTAAGCTGCGGTTTCCAGCCTGTCAGGGCAAACGCCTTTTTGTTGTCACAAAGCAGCCTTTCCACTTCACTGGCCTCCGGCCTTATTCTCGGGGGGTCAATTTCAATTTCTGTTTTTATACCGGAAATTTTTTCGATAAGCTTAACGAGGTCTCCGATTGAAATTTCACTGCCGCTGCCCAGATTAACTATTTCTCCTGTGCATTTTTCTGAAAATCCCACACTGATCATTCCTTTTACCGTATTCCGGACAAAGTTTAAATCTCTTGTAGGTGTGAGGCTTCCCAGGCGGACTGCTTTTTCTTCACCAAGGATCTGGGTTATGATTGTCGGGATGATGGCGCGTGTGGACTGCCGCGGTCCGTAAGTATTGAAAGGCCTTACTATACTGATGGGAAGACCGAATGACCGGTAGTAGCTTAAACCCAACTGGTCGGCGGCGATCTTCGTGGCGGAGTAGGGAGACTGTGCTTGGAGCGGATGATCCTCATCTATAGGTACATATCTGGCCGTTCCGTAAACCTCGGAAGTTGAAGTGATAACCACTTTTTTCGTGTCCAGTTCAGCAGCAGCCTGACATATGTTGTATGTGCCTTCGAGGTTGGTTTTTATATATGCAAGCGGTGATACATAGGAGTAAGGGATACCAATTAATGCTGCCAGATGGAAAACAAGATCAACTTCTTTCAAACATTTTTTTACACTGTCATAATCTCTGACATTACCAGAGACGATTTCCATATTGCTGATGAAGGGGCTGCTTTCCAGCCACCCCCAGTTGTTGCGGGAGTTATAATGAATTAAGGCTCTTACGTTGTGCCCTTGCTTAACCAATTCTTCGCACAAGTGAGAGCCTATAAAACCGCCTGCTCCGGTTACTAAAATTTTCAAAGAAATACCCCTTTCGATTTTTTACATGTCAAAGTATCTAAAGACCTGCCTATCCATTCTTCAATTTTTCCCGCAGCCATGTTAAGATCTGTATAAAAAGCGCAGGACTGCTCGATTATATTTTTTACTTTCTCTATATGTTCAACAGTATCTTCTTCTTCAACACGGGCGAATTTCTGATAGGCAGGTGAAAAAATCGCTTCCAGCCAGGGGAAAGCTTTTTGCTGCATAAATATTTTTTGGTCTATTTTTTTTAATTTGTCTTTTAACAGGTCTATCTTCTGAAGGGACGGCATTTCACTTATGCCGTAAAGCTCGTTCAGCTTTTGCGATAGCTGCAGTCCTGAATAGGCGTACTTTTTTACTTTGCTCACACTTTTTTTTGTTTCCTTTAAATCAAAACATATTTTCTTGATCACATCAAGAGGAATATCTTTTTTTACAGCCAGTTTCTTTATTGTTTCGCCAATAGGGTACTCCTTTGTCAGGTATCTGTCTATTGCTTCATTAAAGGGCATTTCTTCAGTGCCGGGAATTCTGGCCCCGCCTTCGGTAGCGTTGATTATTTTTACTCTATCGTTTATCTGAGGGATCTGCTCTTCGTACCAATGTAAAAAGCAGGCCATGGAATGGTTTGTTTCAACTTTTTTGTTTCCTCCGTATCCCTCTACTTCAACCAACTGTTCGTTGCCTGAAACAGTGCGGCCTTCGTAGATTGTCCTTTGTGAATGTGTTTTGCCGCCTGTGTAGGCCAGGTCCTGTCCGATAAAAATAATTGGGTCAAGACCTGCTTTTACAGCAAGGTCAAAAGTAACATTAGCCACTGAGGGACCGCTTTTTAGAAAGGTTTTCTCTTCCTTAATGTAATTATTTAACCATGACATAAAGTAGGGATTATAAGCGCCTACAATTTTCGGCCCTTTAAAGTTGACCGGAATGCTTTTATAGGTCTCGGGAGAAAAGATTAGAACTGCGTCTTTAGCCTCGACATTCTCAAAATTAGCTGCATTAGGTTCTCCCCCGTCAACAGTGACGACCAGATCCGGTTCTATTCCAATGCTTAACACCGCTTTAAAAGCTGTTCCTGCAGCAATGATAACCGCCTTGTTTTTTATTTCTTTGAGAAGGTGTATGTTTTTATCAAGGGATGGCCCGGCAGCCACAATAATGCCGGGAACTCCCTTTAACGGCCCGCAAAGAACGCTGACATCCGGGGACTGGATGGTTACAGGCAGGTTATATAAAAAATTGTCTGTCCAGTCGTAAGAAAATCGAATTATAGTATTGGAGTTTAAGATATGGTCAGCAATAATTGAGCTGACGGCGTTTTCCAGTTCTTTAATATTGTCTCCGGAACTGCGGAGTACCGGGAAATAGGCTAAAGACTTAATTTTTTCAGGCTGATAGATGTTCAAATGATTTCCAACCAGTTTGCTAATTTCACTTTTTTCAGCGCCAAAGTATAAAACAATATTTTCTTTGTTGATCAAGGGAGTGAGGTCAACTTCCTTTAAGGCGGTTTTAAAAGTTGACAGGTCCGGTTCCATAGCCACTATTCTGGCTTTGGGGTATAACATACTCAGTCTGTTAAGGTGATAACCCAGGCCAATTCCACAGACAAGCAGTGTGTCGTCTTCCGCGGCGCAGATATTTTGTGCCCACCGGGCAGCTTCCCTTACCGGATCATAGGCGCTGTGCAGGTGGTGGACCTTCTCATTATGAGATACTCTTATGGTAGGCAGTCCGTTTTTTGCCGGCGCCACTTCGCCAAGAGGTGTGGTCTGTGATAACCTGTCTTCCAGATCAGGGTATCTGTTTTTTAAAGCGGAAAGATTTTTAGATAAGTTGCACATTACTTTTTCCTTCAGGCCAAGTTTTTTAGACTACGACAGGATGCGTGTGTTTACTTGTTCCACAAAAGGCACGAGTTCGTACTCCAGCAAATCGCCAATCATAACGTAATCTCCATTTTCCCATGCGTCAAGCAGACTGCTTAAATAACCGCCCAGTTCTTCTGTTTGTTTATAATCAGATGATGTTATATTTCTCAGAAACCCATCCAGCCAGCGCAGCCCTTCCGTAGCATTAATAAAAAAGTAAGCTCCGTCAGCATCGTTTCCGCTATGCATCAATTCCGCTATAGCCATAAGACCCTTGGACAGCTTCGGCAGATAATCAACTGCAGATTTGTATAACTCATCATCATTTAATAATAAATCGTCTGGTGTGTAACCAGCCATTCTTTTGCCTCCTAAAACTTTTTTTGGATAAATCTGGGGGAGGGTATAAAGTGTCTTTTATAAGCATTTATCGTAACTCTTGTCTTTTGAAGTACCATCCGGTCTTGTTTCTCTTTTGCAAGGCAGTTGTTCATTAAACATATCATTGCGTCTATTTTCTCTTTAACTTCTTTTATATCAGTAATAAGCCCCGAGAGCTCTTCTTTGGTTACGGAAGACGTTGACAGGGAAGAGCTATTCTTAACCGGGCTCAAGCGCTTAATTCTCTCTTTTATTTCTGCTTCAGTCCGCCACAACTGCGAAGCTTTTGCCCAGTTATCTCTTTTTATTTCGTTTTCCGTTAAAAGAATTAAATCCTTAAGATCAGAATAGGCGTTTTTCTGTTTTGAGATTATTCCCTCATCTATATAAATCACCTTTACACCCTCATTTTACAGACGCCTTTGGCCCAGGCATCCTTTATTTCAGTGAGCAGTTCGCTTATCTCACTTAAGATTGAGGCATCTTTTTTAATGTTTGCCTGAATGAGCCGGAAATGTATATATTCATATAATCTTTCAAGGTTAATGGCGAAGTCGCCGGCCTCAAAGTTTAAACTTGCCCGTAATTCGTTGATAATTTTTTGGCTTCGGTTTAAAAGGTAGTTTGTTCTGGTTATTTCACCCTTTTCGATAGTTTCTTTTGCCTGGTCAATTAAACTTAAAGCTCCCTCATAGAGCATGAGGACCAGTTTTTCAGGCGGGGCTGTAATAATGTTATTCTGAGCGTAAGCAGCCACTTGTTCATTGATCATTCTAATGTCCCCCTTGAGTTGCCTTTTAATTACCGTTTAACGTTAATTGGCTTTTCGGCCATGCTCCGGTTAGCTTGAACTCTTTTTATAGCTGTTGTTTAATACTGAAATCTGGCTTTCCAGCCATGTACTGGTTGAATTAAATTCGTTTAAGAGCTGTTCCATTTCACTGAACTTGCTTTCTAATTGCTGCTGCCGTATTTCCAGACGTTCATTCATGTCTTCAATTGCTTCATTTAAACTTTTAATCTGTTTTTCGTAAGCTTTCTGGTGGGCTGGGATAAGCCCGTTCCCGTCATTGATCTGGCGATCTATCGCTGTCGTTAATTTAGCGGCGATGCCGTAATCACTATCTTCAAACAGGTTGCCCAGGGCAAGCGGATTATTTTCTAGAACTGATTCAAATTTGTTTTCATCTAAAACTAATTTTCCTGTTTTATAATCAACTGTTATTCCGGCCTGGGACAGCTTATTAAGACTTTCAGAAGCTCCCTGAACGGTGCTTCTTATTATGTTTCCAAGTGATCGTTGAAGGTACTGCAAAGATATGTCCCCGCTTAATGTTCCAGTTTTGGCAAGGTTGGAATTGATCAAACTGATGGTATCATTATATTGACTGATAAATTCATTAACTTTGCTCAGTGTTGATTCGGAATCAGACTTTACTTCTATGCTTGTTTCCCCTGCTGTCAAAAGTGTAATGTCTAATCCGGGAATAATATCGGAAACCTTGTTCGAAGTGCTGTAGAAAGTTGCCCCTCCGTTAATTTCTGATATTGAAAAGGCAGCGTTAGCGCCCAGATCCTGTTGAGCGTTTAATATATCCAAGGTGGCTAGAAGGTTTCCGCTTGTATCTGATAAAGATATGCCGATGCTGCCGGTTTCGCTTGATTTAAGCGCTATTTTATCTGCCAAGGGATCATAACTGGCGTAAACTCCCGCATCAGAACTATTTATCCGGTTTATTACATTGTTCAAGGAGCCGGTCGTAGTGTCGTAATCTATAGACACGCCGTTTATTGTAAAACTGCCGCTGGTTGTGGAAAGAAGTCCGTTCTTCAAACGTGAATTATCCAAAATTACATCTGTTTTGGTCATTCCCAGGTTTGCCTGGCTGGTTTTCGAATAAGGCCCGCTTCCTTCTGCCGGGGCGGCCAAAAGGCGTGTGGCGGTAAGAAAGTTGCTTGTATCGGCGCCCTGGCCAAGTTTCAGGCTGTCTGGATCGTTGCTGGTCAAAACCAGACGGTCGTTTAAGTAACTTGCGGTAACTCCGGTTGCCGCCGACTGTCCATTGATCTGGCCGATTACATCGGCCAGACTATCATTGGCGGCATCCAGCGTAAAGGCGTAGTTGTTGATTGTAAAGGTTCCGCTGGTGGGAGTAATGGCAAAACCAGCGTCGCTGCTGTTTAAGGCAGCGCTGGTATTGATGGGCTGGCCGAGTGTCCCGGCGCTTTGCGTTTTGGTTCCCGTAGCTGTGCTGATGATGTTTAGATGGTAGGTTCCCGGGATGGAAGTGCTTCCAGCCGCAGCACCGGCCACAGAAGCATTACTAACCTGAGCGGTTCTGCCCAAAAAGGAACTGGAAGAGCTTAACTCCGAAAGTATATTCTTTAAAGACAAAAGCTTGGTGTTGATTTCTCCCCAGGCATTCTTTTTTGCTGTTAAAGTTCCCACTTTTGTTTGCATATTGGTTAATGGCAGTTTTTCAACAGCCATTAATCCCTTAATTATGCTGTCTGTATCAAGGCCGGAACTAATTCCTGTAATCTTAACAGTTGACATGACTTATACTTCCTTTTTTACACATAATCATCCATGAATGTTCCCACGGCATTTTTTAATTGGGCCAGTATATCAAGAAATTTTTCCTCGGGAATTTCTTTGATTATTTTTTCCGGATAAGTGGTTGGATCGACGACCTGCACTATTAACTGATTGGTAGCTTTATGGATCTTAAAACGCAAATCGTAATCGAGAAAGACTGCCAGCTTATTTAAAGTATCGGTGTCGGCTTTAAATATTTTGATTTTATCTTCCGCTGTCTCGTTTTTGTCTGAATTTGGTTCCTTTTCATTTTTAACCTGCAAATTTTTTTGAACCGGCTTTAGATCCTGCTGTGAAGCCGTATCATTAACAGCCGGGATAGCGTTCACATCTTTTATTTTCATAAACCATCATCCCTTTTGAACTACGGAGGACTATCAGCAGAGTTTACCCTTGCAGGAAGGACGGCCAGCCAAAATCTGCCGGCCGTCCTAAGCGAAAGGTTGATAATTATTTCATTAAAGACAATATTTGCGAGGGTATCTGGTTGGCTTGAGCTAACATGGCAATACCGGTTTGCTGCAGGATTTGGTTTCTTGAGTAATCAGTCATTTCCTTGGCCATATCCAAGTCACGAATCCTGGCTTGAGACGTGGTCAGGTTCGTTTGCATACTTTGCAGATTCTCAATGGACTGTTCCAGACGGTTTTGATAAGAGCCGAGATTTGCCCTGCGGCTGGCCAGTTTCTCAATGGTGTTCTGTATCTTGGTAATAGCTGCATTTGCCCCGGTTACAGTACCCAGTGAAAGCGTGCCTCCCGTACAAATAGCTGAAAAGGCTGCTCTGCCTATGGCGATAGTCATTTTCTCAGCTGCCTGGGCTCCGATCTGGAAAACTTTCCCGGCTGAAAAGCCGCCGCTTAACAGATTAACGCTGTTAAAGTTAACATTGCCCGCTATCTGGTTGATCTCTGCTTTTAAAGCGCTGTACTCGGCAACTATCTTTTGCCGGTCTGTATTATTTAAACTGTTTGTGGCTGCTTCGGTGGCCAGGTCTATTAAACGGTCAAAAATACCGTTTATGTTAGCAAGGGCGTTCTCTCCGGTCTGGACCAGCGAGATAGCGTCCTGGGCGTTTAACTCAGCTCTTGCCATCCCTTTTAATTGTGCAGTCATTTTTTCCGAAATAGCAAGCCCAGCGGCATCATCTGCGGCTGAGTTGATCCGCAAACCGGAAGAGAGTCTTTCCAGATTCTTGGAGATGTTTCCCTGGGTAACATTCAGATTTTTAGTTGCGTTTAGCGCCATTGTGTTATCGTAAATGTACACTCTTTTTTCCCTCCTTTAGGTAAAGTGTTGATTTTCGTGCCTTTTTACGGCCGTTTAGAAAGGCACAAAAACTTTTATTTGTGTATAAAATCGGTAAAAATATTGAGAAACTTAAGGGTCCTGCAGGTTATCTGACATAGAAAATTAAAATTATTTTCTTTAAAAAAAAGAAGAAGACCTTTTAGGTCTTCGGAAAGTGCTTGTTATATTCGTTGTTAACTTAAATAATCTAATAAACTTATCTGTAAGACTTTAGCGGTGCAGGACAAGGCAGCCTGATAAGTGAGCATGCGTGAAGCCAGTTCGGTTGTTGCCATTTCTAAATCAGTACTCTGGAGGCCGGCTAGAGTATTTTGCAGTACTGCATTTTGATCTTCTATAAAAGTTTTAATCATCTCCAGGCGGTTAATTTGAGTACCTGCTTCTGAGCGGGACTGGATAAAGAGATCTTGATCATCGGTCAGGTTTTCTATTTGTGCGTTTACAGCTGAGGAATCATTCGCCTTCAAGGCATCCTTAAGGTCAAAAAGGTGTGTGAAGACATCGCTGTCAATAAAAAGCGACTGACCGTTGAAACTAACAGTTTCGCTAACCTGGGGCAGAACCTCCCTTGTCGACTCATAGAATATTGTATCTGTGATGGAAGGGTTGACGTTCACTTCTTCCCCTCCTCCCGGGTCTTGCCTTATAAAGGGCTGTTTCCCTTTACTGTTGCTAAAAATATATCTGCCTTGAACTTGAGTGTTGGCAACAATAACCAGCTGATCGATCAAATTGTCAACTTTTAAGGCATAGGTTTCAAAATCCGAAGAATTATGGCCTGTGCTGCTGGCTGAAAGAGCGGCGTCAATTGCGCTTTGCATTATCTGATTGGCGCTGTCGAAAGCACTGTCAGCTTCATTTAACCATGAAATCCCGTCTTCTATGTTGCCGCCGTACTGATCCTGGCTGGCCAGATTTTGTCGTATCGAAATTACTTTCCAGAGGTTAGCAGGATCGTCGCTGATTTGCCGCATTTTTTGCCCGGAAGAAATCTCCTGCTGTAAACCGGCTATTTCCCGGATGCTTTGCTGTAAATTGCTGATTGTGTTTAAAACTGTCATGTTATTTGAAACACGCATTTTTAATACCCCTTCCTGCTAAGTCCGGTTGATCAACGTATCCAGCATGTCATCAAAAATACTCATCGCCTTTGACAATGCCTGGTAAGTAAACTGGTACTGCATCAACATAGTGAGTTCCTCGTCTATGGAAACACCGGAGAGGGACTGGCGCTGGGCTTCAAACTGCAGGCCGATGGAATTAAAAAAATCAGCGTTTTTACCGGCCTGATCTTGGTCTGAGCCAATTGTTGTGATCAGTTGGCTGTAATAACCCGCCAGGCTGTTGTTACCTAATTCCGCATAACCGGCTGTGTTATTTATACCGGCTATGGCCATCGCGTTTCTGCCGTCACTGGGGGAGGAACTTTCCTGGGCAGCCGCAATATTATTCGGGTCATTTAAAATATCCTCGTTGACCGAAATCTCTTTGTTTCCAGCGGCTGTATCCTGTACAGTAAAGAAAGCCACGCCCTGTTCATCGTTTAGAGTATATCCGTCTTCATGGATTTCATTTACCTTGTCAGCCAGTGTCTGAATAAACAAATTCATTTTGTCCTGATAGTCTTCAACAGATTGTTTTGCTGCCAGAAGGCCGCCCAACTCCCCTTTTCCCGATGACAGATCACTCTCTAACAGGGGATCAGCATCCTGCCCTTCAACGATTGTTTTTCCATAGGCAACTACGGTCGCCGTGTTATTATCGTTAAAAGTAATTGTAATGTCAGAAAGCCTGGACATCTCATCAAGCAGGTGGTCCCTTTGGTCCATTAAAGTATTGTTTTCTGCAGTCACACATTTTTTTAACGCCTGGTTGACGTCAGCCAAGCTGGCTGCAAGTTCGTTCATCTCTGAGACCTTGGAAGCTAAAGAACTCTCAATTTCAGTGTGGGCAGTTTCCATTTGGGAAGTGAGATAGTTAAGATAACTGGTTAAAGTAGCTGCGGTATGGGTTATATTCTGACGGGCTGAGGATTCTTGAGGGTTGCTGCTCAATTCTTGCCAGGAGTTCCAGAACTCTGTTAAAAGTGAGCTAACCCCAGTACCTGTCGTATCTGTGAAAAGATATCCTACTTTAGCCAATTCAGATTCCATTTCTTCCCAGTATCCAATTTCGGAAAGATTGGCTCTAAGCTGGGGATCGAGAAAATCGTCCCGCATTCGCTGAATACTCTTTATTTCCACTCCTGCGTTTATTTGTTCCTTGCTCAGGGAAGGCGGCAAAGATGTTCCCGTGGCTGAAAGAACAACCCTCTGGCGTGAATAACCTTCCGTATTTGCGTTTGCAATATTATTTTGGGTTGTTTCCACAGCCTGCTGGTAAGTTGACAGGCTGCGGCGGATTATTTCCAGACCCGAAAAAGTCCCGGACATAAGACATTCTCCTATATGGTGTTATTGAATCCTAAAAAACCCTGTCAATCATCTGATTAACCTGAAGGTTTTCTTTTACTTTTCCTTTGGTATTGTATACTTTTTGCTGATCCGGTGAGCAAAGTATGGATAGGATTTGGTGATGGAAGTTAATACCGTTTTGGCTGAGCAAAGCATTTATCTCAAATTTTTCCTTCAACTGCTGTACCAGGTTGACAATATTTTTTTTAAGCTGAGCCACTTCCGCTTTTTCTTCGTAGGGGTTTTCCTTACCCTGGCTTAAATACTCCGTCTTTTTCAAGTTTAAAAAAACCATTTTTTCATTGGTTTCCAATATAAAATTATTGACCTTGTTCAGTTCTTTTAAATTGCCTTCCCGAAGAGCATGCTGTTGTGTTCCGGCTGCACTGACAAGTTTCTTGGCCAGGATAAGTTCCAGGTCTAAAATTTCCTCAAGTGAAAGCTGTCTGTTGGACATTTCAGCTCTTCCCTTAACGCTTTTGATTTTTCATGGAGTTTATTTCCTCAGAAAGTCCATTAATGATTTTTTCTTCATCTATTTCAAAGGACCCATCTTCAATTTTCTGCTGAATACTTTCAATTAATTCCTGACGCACATCTGAAAGGTTGTTTAGTTTTTGATGAAAAGATTGTATTTCTCTTGCTTCCGGTGAGATATCAAGCAAGCTGTTTTCCTCTTCAGTACTGGTGTCTTTTTTAGCCTTAAGGTTTTTACCCTGTTTTAATTCGCTGCGGTATATTTCTAAGAGTTTTTGAGTGTTGCTGCTTTCGTTTATCTTCATTACAACCACCCCAAAGTTATTTTTTCTCCTTTTTATCTATTCGGCACAGAAAAAATATCACTTTAGGCCTTTTGAGAAATATTTTTTATTCTTCTTTAGTTTTAATTTCCTTTTTCCTGTTTGAGGGTTTAAGAAAACCTGACAGCCGGTCTCTGATTAGTGTGGGATTATAACCGGCTTGAAGTGAGATAACTCCTTCCATCATCAATTGCCTGATGAGAATCTCTTTTTTACTGAGGCCGCTCAGTTTTGTTGCGATAGGAAGCCAGATAACGTTTGCGCTTCCTACACCGTACAGGGTGGCAATAAATGCTACTGCAATGGCCGGACCGAGTTCGTCAGGCGTACTCAATTGGCCCAGCACGTGAACCAAACCCATCACTGTCCCGATGATTCCCATAGTAGGCGCATAACCGCCGGCTGCCTCAAAAATTTGTTTGCCTGTCTGGTGGCGTTCTTCGGTGGCGTAAATTTCAACCTCAAGCGTATTCTTAACAAGCTCCGGGTCATTGCCGTCTACAAGGAGCTGCAATCCTTTTCGCAGAAAAGGGTCATCTATTTCGGAAAGCCTGTTTTCCAACTGCAATAAACCTTCCCTTCGGGAAACTTCGGCCAGTTCAACGATTTTTTCAATCACTTCGCTTGGTTCGGGTACTTTTTGAGTCAGGACGATCTTGAACAGGCCGGGGATCGTTTTTATTTCTTTCATTGAGAAGCTTGCTATGGTTGCTCCTATTGTACCTCCAAAAACAATCATAGCGGCTGTTTTTTGCATAAGCGCGCCTGCGTGGCCCCCTTCCAACAGGAAACCGCCGACTAAGAATACAATTGCCCCGAGTGTCCCGATAAGAATAGTAGGGTCCAAGATTTGATTCTCCTTTATTTATTAGTCGATGATCCTGGCTCCAATACCTGGTATTCATTCCGTAAAATTACTATGTCAACCCGCCGGTTCATTTGACGGTGCGCTTCTGTGTCGTTAGGGACCCTGGGCCTGTATTCACCGTAAGCTGAGGCTGAAAGCCTTTGTGGCGGAAACGAGTGTTCGTTGATTAATTCCTTAACGACTGTAGTGGCACGGGCGGATGACAGTTCCCAGTTGGATGGGTAGACCGGGCTGTGGATGGGTAAGTTGCAGGTGTGCCCTTCTACCCTGATATAGTTAGGGACTTTACGCAGCATAGGCGCCATTTGGCTGATTATTTTCCCTGCCTGCTGGGTTAGTTCGGAAGAACCGATTACAAATAAAACCTCTTCCTGAAAACTTATTACAATCCCTCTGTCCTCGCTGGACACCGAAACTTTTAATTGAAGATTGCTTTTTTCGATATAATCGGTCAGTTCTTCCTGGATATCCGATAAAGTCATCGAATCCTGCTGATCATTTTCGGGCGTGGGTGGTCTTGAACCTGACTTCCCAGGTGAAGCTGAAGGGCCGCCGTTCATCAGAATCATTCCGCCTCCTCCCATAGCCTGACTTAATGATTGCGACAAATATTTAAATTTCTCGAGGTCCAATTGTCCTAAAGAGTACAAAACTATAAAAAAAATCATCAACAGAGTAATCAAATCAGCATAGGTAATCAGCCAGCGTTCAGAACTTCCGTGGCTTTCATGACTTTTCCTTGCCCTCATCATTAATCACGCCGCTTTCAGGGAAAAATACCTCGCTTTTAACATCGGCTTTTTCCACTCAATGCTGTAGGACCTTATAAAAAAGGTTTAAATTAAGAAGAGAAATTTTTTTGCGATCCGATGTACGAATTCGAATTTTAGGACTTGACAAAAATATCAGATAATATGAAAATACACTAAAGCCAAATTATTACACATTTATAACAATTGGACATTATTAGTTGGTTTTTCGCGGTGCACCAACACCTTTATTTGTAAAATATTGGCGGATAGGTTAGGGCAGGATAAAAAAATTATTTAGATTCGACAATATATTACAAAATACTACAAATTTCGATAGAGGAAAATCCTTCTTTGTGGTGAATAAAAAATATGTAAAAAAATAAGATAATATGTTTTTATCTGTAATAATGACCATGGAATATTAGGAATTGAATTATAAATATAGAAACATTTCTCATTTACAATAAAACTTCTGGCTGCTGGCTGATGGCTTGTGGCTAGTTGTCACTCTTTTTAGCAGTCTTCCGATTGTAATGCTTATAACATTTTTGATACGGAAACAAGTTAATTAAGCGCATCATGTTTTTGAGTGGAAACAAGAGATATATATAACAGCATTTGTCATATCTGGTACTGGTAATTATGGGATAAAATGATAAAAGCACCAGAAAGAAGAAGTTGTATTTCGGTGTTTTAATATTTAACTGCAAAGGAGTGAGTTATATAGTGTCTTTGTTTGAAAATGAAAATATTACTCTGCTGGCAAAATACCTTGACGTAGAAACCATGCGGCAAAAGTTAATAGCTCAAAATATAGCCAACATTAGTACTCCGGGTTATAAAAGCCTTAACTTGCGATTTGAGGATTGTCTGCAGGATGCCCTGAATTCGGACAAGGTAAATCTGGAAACTTCGCTTGATAATCATTTCAGTAATATTCCGGACCCGAAAAAAATGGAGCCTTTTGTCGAAAAAGATGATACCTCTAAAATGCGTGCGGATTTAAATAACGTTAACTTGGAACATGAAATGACAGTATTGTCTGCAAACACAATTCAATACAATCTGGTCATACAGAGGTTAAGTGGTAGTTTTCAACAACTTAGCTACGTTATAAGGGGGCGCTAATAATGAGTTTAAACTTTATGAGTTTTAAAATAAGCGAGTCTGGTTTGGCAGCGGAGAAAATGCGCCTGAATCTGATTGCCGCTAATTTAGCAAATATAAACACTTCCAGAACAAGTGCCGGAGGGCCATATAAAAGAAAGGCTCCTGTTTTTGAGGAGAAATTTCAATTAAAAAAAGATAATAATGGAAATTATAAAATTGAGGATGCCGGGGTTAAAGTAAGTTCTGTTTGGGAGGATCAAAGTCCTCCGAGGCTTGCGTATGAACCAAATAATCCTGAAGCTGATCAGCAGGGTATTGTAGCTTATCCAAACATTAATGCAGCCAACGAGATGATCGATCTAATCACTGCATCGAGGGCATATGAAGCGAACTTGATGACTTTGGAAGCAGCAAAAACCATGGATCAGAAAGCTCTGGAATTGAGCAAGTAAAAAAGGAGGTTTTCTCTTTATGCAGGTAAATAATATTTCTGCTTCCTCTGTAATACCTATAGTTGAACCGGCGCAAAAAGACAGCGCGCAGTCTTTCGGACAGTTATTATTAGAACAGATTGAAAAAGTAAATGAATCGCAGTTAAAAACAGGAGAAGTGACTAAACAATTCTTATCAGGAAATATTCAGGATATCCACCAGGTTCTGATCGCTGCGCAGGAGTCTAAAATTACCCTGGAGTTGGCAGTAGAAATTCGAAATAAGGTAATTGAAGCTTATCAAGAAGTTTCAAGGATGTCAGTGTAATTTAAATGTGTTCCCGCCTCTGCCGTTAGAAGGGAAGTGTTTTAAATAAACTGGGCAAATTTACCTTCAGAAGCAAGTAAAGGCTGGCAGACCCTGCAGCCAAAACGCAGGATGTTAATAGCTGCAGTTGGCGCAGGAGTGATCTTTTGTATATTATTAATCTATTTTTTGCTGAACCACATAACTTATGCTCCTTTGTTCACCGGACTTGATTCTGCTGAAGCCGGATCAATGGTTGAAAAATTAAAAGAACAAAAAGTACCCTACCGTTTAAGCGATCAAGGAAGAACAATTCTCGTGCCGGAAAAGCAGGTTTACGAAATAAGAATTGGACTGGCCAGCAGTGGGGCTCTCGGTCAAGGAGAAGGCTTTGAGCTTTTTGATCAGACCAAGCTGGGTATAACGGACTTTGAGCAGCAGGTACAGTACCAACGGGCTTTACAAGAAGAACTTAGAAGGACGATAACTCAGTTAGACGAGGTTGAGCAGGCAAGAGTTCACCTGGTTCTCCCTCAGAAGTCAGTTTTTATTGAACAGGAGACTCCATCTTCCGCTTCCATAGTATTGAAGTTAAAACCAATGGTAGTGTTAAAACCTAACCAGATCAAAGGGATTGCCGACCTGACGGTAGGAAGCGTGGAAGGCCTCAAACCTGAAAATGTTCATGTTGTCGATACAAATGGAAATGTTTTAGATGTAGAAGAAAAAAGCTCTATTGCCGGGGGTATGATGGAGCAGTACCAGGTTAAAACCTCTTACGAAAACGCTCTGGAAAAACGTATCCAGGCAATGCTGGAGAAAATTTTTGGATTGGGCAAAACAGTGGTTATGGTCACGGCCGATCTTGATTTCAGCAAACAGGAGATACAAGCGGATACATATCAGCAGGGTCCTATAGTTAGTGAACAGTTGATCAAAGAAAATACCTCGTCTTCTGAGGCGTCCGGTGTCCCAGGAACGGAAAGTAATTCACAGGTTAATCAGCAGACACAAAACGACGAAACCGCAAGCAATATACAGGTTAATCAGGAGGCACAAAACGGCGTGACCCCGCGTATTGAAACAATACGTAATTACCAGCCGATAAGCAGGCAGGAAAAGATATACCCGGCAGTTGGAAATTTACAGCGTCTGTCAATTGCCGTAGCGGTTGATACACGCCTTTCCCAGGACGTTGAGCAGCAGATTACCGATGTTGTGAGTTCTGCTGCGGGTTTGAATCAGAGCCGGGGTGATCAGTTGACGATTAGCACTCTTGCCTTTGATAAGACGTCCGAACAGGAGGCAGAAGCTGAAATGGCCCGGCAGGAAGCGGCGCAAAAGAAAGAACAGCAGCAAAAATTAATTATCACGGGTATTGCGGGGTTGGCCGGGATAGCTGTTCTGTTCATTCTAATTAAAACCATTTTAAACAGAATATACCAGGGCAGGGACATGGAAATTGAAGAACTACGGCCTATTCAGGAAATGGAAGTTAGAGAAATACCTGTACAACCTACTGTGGAAGATAAGGTGCGCTACCTGGCAAAACAACAACCAGCTGAAGTGGCGGAAATAATAAAGGTATGGCTGGCGGAAAATCAGTAAAGGAATTGTAAAGGTGAAGACTTATGGAAAAATCACTTGAAGATGCTGAACCCGGTCTGGTTTTAAGCGGGAAAGCGGCTCCAAGAAACATTGAAGAAGCGAGGCCGGATAAAAGCGCCGCCAGAAGGTTAACCCCTTTGCAGAAGGCGGCAATCGTTCTTATTTCTATGGGTTCTGATCTCTCCAGTCAGATTCTAAAATACGATTTTTATCAGGAAGATATTGAACGTATAACAGAAGCTATAACGAAACTGGGTAAGATACCCAAATCTGTCCGTGAAAGTGTACTTGAAGAATTTAAGGAGTTAAAGCAAGCTAAAAGTTTCATTATCACGGGGGGCACTAAATACGCACAGGAGTTATTGGAAAAGACGGTCGGGCACCAGCGTGCTCAGGAGATAATAAAAAAATTGACCTGGGAATCAAAGACAATTCCTTTTGCCAGTTTGCGTAAAACGGATCCCCTCTATCTGTTTAATTTTATAAGAGATGAGCACCCTCAAACTATAGCTATGATTTTGTCTTATCTGGAGCCAGAAAAAGCCGCTCAAATTTTGTCGTCCCTGCCAAAGGAAATGCAAAGCGATATTGCCCGCCGTATAGCGGTTATGGATCGTTCTAATCCTGAAGTCGTCAGGGAAGTTGAGAAAGTATTGGAAACCCGTTTGGCGTCAGTCGTTAAACAAGGTCAGACGGTTATTGGGGGCATTCCTTCAATAGTTGAAATATTAAATATGAGCGATCGAAAT
This sequence comes from Desulfotomaculum sp., assembly GCA_003513005.1. Lineage (NCBI taxonomy): Bacteria > Bacillati > Bacillota > Clostridia > Eubacteriales > Desulfotomaculaceae > Desulfotomaculum > Desulfotomaculum sp. Next base: position 44,580 of record DOTD01000036.1, on the reverse strand, counting down.
ACTGAAAAAACAATACTGGAAGAACTGGAAACCAAAGCTCCGGAACTGGCGGACGCGATCAGGAAAAAGCTGTTTGTTTTTGAAGATATCGTTAAGTTGGATGACATTTCAATACAGCGGGTTCTAAGGGAAGTTGACGGTAAGGATTTAGCCTTGGCCTTACGGGGATCCAGTGATGAAGTGCGTAATTGTATCTATAACAATCAATCTAAGAGAGCCGGCGAAATGTTGAAAGAGGAGCTTGATTTTATGGGACCGGTGCGCTTAAAGCAGGTCGAAGAAGCACAGGCTAAAATTGTCAAGATTATTCGGGTTTTGGAAGAAAGCGGAGAAATAATTATTTCAAGGGGTGGCGAGGATGTCATTATCATCTAACAAGATAATTAGAAGACCAATGATATCACAAGTCCGCAAGGTTTGTTTAATATGTGAAAACAATACGAGCGAACAAGAATACACGGCGCCCATAGGGAGTGTTGCGGGAGAAATCACCAGCCATAATTCGGGTTCTGTTTTATATGCGAACGAAGAAGCAGGTAGAATTCTCGAAAAAGCCCGTATAGAAGCGGAGGAAATTTTCTCCCAGGCGAAAATGGAAGGTTCCCAGGCAGGTTACCGGGAAAGTCTGGAAAAAGCTAATCAGGAAGCTGAAGAAATCCGTCAGAAGGCGCTCCATCTTTTAAAAGAGGCTCATGAAATCAAACGAAAAACTTTTGAAGGGATGGAAGAGGAAATAGTTCTTCTTTCCTGTGAAATTGCCGAAAGAATCGTCAACAAGCAATTAACCGTTGAACCCGAGACAGTATATGAGATTGCCAAAGAAGCAATCGGAGCAGTCTCTGATAAAGAGCGGGTAGATTTAATGGTCAACGCGCAGGATTTTGATATATTCCAGAAAAACCGGGAAGATATCTTAAAGAGGCTTCCAGGTGGCGCTAAGTTAAATATATTAACTGAACCCTCCATAAAACAAGGTGGCTTAAAAATCAGGACGTCGAGAGAAGAAGTTGATGCGACGTTAGATAATCGATGGGAAGTTTTAAAAACGAATCTGGTTAAAGGGTACATAGATGTTTAAAAGTATTCCGTCAGTAAATTTAAGGTATTATCGCGAGCGAATTAAAAAAGCTCAATTGATTAGAGCATGCGGTTTGGTCAAAAAGGTCACCGGGCTGCTTATTGAAACTACGGGCTTAACATCCTTTATAGGTGAGTTGTGTTATATTAAGGTTCCTAATCTCGATCAGCCTGTTCTTGCCGAGGTAATCGGTTTCCGTGAAGGCAGCTCTTTAATAATGCCTCTTGGAGACCTAAAAGGTGTTTACCCGGGATGCCCTGTAATTCCGACAGGCCATCCTTTGCTTGTTAAAATTGGAGATAATATTCGCGGCCGTGTTCTTAACGGACTCGGGCGGCCGCTTGACGAAAAACCGCTTGACGAAGACGGGATTTTTTGGCCGGTGGACAACCTTCCGCCAAATCCCCTGGCCCGACGTCAGGTAAATGAGGTTTTAGCAACAGGAATAAGAGCTATTGATTCATTATTGACTTGTGGCAAAGGACAAAGGTTAGGTTTGTTTTCCGGCAGCGGTGTAGGTAAAAGTACTTTGTTAGGTATGATAGCCCGTTATTCCAAAGCACAAGTCAATGTAATTGCGCTGGTTGGCGAAAGAGGGCGAGAGGTCGGGGATTTCATCTCCCACGATTTAGGAAAGGAGGGATTAAAACGGAGTGTCGTTGTAGCTGCTACCTCGGATCAACCTGCCCTTGTCCGCCTGAAGGCCGCATTCGTGGCAATTGCTATTGCAGAGTACTTTCGTGAACAAGGTCTGGATGTGCTGCTGCTGCTGGATTCTGTCACGCGTCTGGCAATGGCGCAAAGGGAAATAGGACTAACAGTGGGTGAACCCCCTGCAACAAAAGGGTACCCACCCTCTGTATTCGGGCTTTTACCAAGGCTGTTAGAGCGAACCGGAACTGGGGAAAGAGGTTCTATCACTGCTTTTTATACCGTACTCGTGGAGGGTGATGATTTTAACGAGCCTATTGCTGATACCGTTCGCAGTATTTTAGACGGACATATAATACTGACACGCGAATTGGCAAACCATAATCATTATCCTCCTATTGATGTTTTGCAAAGTGTAAGCCGTCTGATGCCCGATTTGGCAAATTTAAGGCATCAACAAATGGCTGGTCGCTTGAGGGATCTGCTGTCAACATATAAGCAAACAGAGGACTTAATTAATATTGGCGCTTATGCGAGCGGTTCAAATCAGAAAATAGACGCTTCAATCCGTAATTATGAAAAGATAATCAATTATCTTCGCCAGGGTCCCGAAGAGTTTTGTGCTTTTAAAGATACTTTGGCTTTGTTGGAAAATTTACAACTAGCGGAGTGATTAAATGTCCAATTTTGTTTTCACGCTGGAAAAAGTCTTGAACTACCGCATGAGTGTGGAAAAGGCTGCCAGGCAGGCTGTGACTGAAGCACAGGAAAGGTATGATTTGAATAAAAGAATACTGGATGAAATGTACAAAAGCTATGAAGGGGGTCTGGTACAGGACGATGCAGGTGTTGAGATTTCATGGGTTATCCGTCAAAATAACTACCGCCTTTATTTAGCCAAGTGCATAGAGAGGCAGCAAGAACTATTATCCGGAATTCAAGATGAAATTCATGAAAGACGTGATAAATTGATACGTGCGTGGCGGGAAAGGTCCGTCCTCGAAAAGGTTAGAGAAAAGTCATTTAGCAGACACCAGCTTGAGGAAAAGAATAAAGAAAAATTTCAAAATGATGAAACCGGACAGAGCACTTTCGTTTATCACAAAAGAGGTCAATTATTATGATTTTCCCGACTGAAAAATCAGCCTGGGGCATCTTCCTTGCTGATTCAAAGCTAAAAGGAAAGAGCGGATTTGCAGGAGAAACCGTAAAGGATCAAACCGGTTCTTTTGGGGATGCTGTTAATGCTATGTGTCTGTCAGGCAATTGTTTTCTGCCAAATATGAATACAGTTATTTCGCAAACAGGCAATAGTGAAAAACCTCAAAACGAACTTTCGGATGAAAGAATCTTTAAAGACCCGTTTGAAAATATGACTGGAAAAGTTAACATTTCCGGAGAGTCTCCTGTTGTTGGCCAAAGCAGGGATCTAATCGGCATTGATAAAAAGGATGACCTGCAGAACTGCCAGGATGAAAAACACGCTGCTTCGCTGTCAAAAGAAATTCAAAGATATGGTATCGATCAGATTAACGCAGGGGGGACGGCTCTTTCAATTCCGGCCGCTCTGAATAGTAAGGAAGAGGGTATCCAGGATAACGCTAGGGAATTGGGAATTCAGCAGGTTATTCAACCAGGTTTTAAAGTTGAAGAAATGGAAAAATGGAAGGAGATTCAGAATCCTGTCCCTGAAAGAAACTGGGAAGAGATCGAGGCTGCTGTCAATGAAACATCCAATTTATTAGGCGTTGCGAGTTCTGATCTTATTCCGGAAGAGATTTTAGGATCAACGCCGGATCAATCACAGGTTGAATTTCAACCACAGGGTGAAATAGACAGGCTGCAAAGTATTGTTGGGGATTCCACTCCTTTAGAAATAGCTCCTTTAGGTCTTGAACGGAAAGGAATAGCTAAATTTGAGACTGAGCAATCTTCAGCGGGTATAGCTATGCAGGGAAATGGGTCTGAAAATAATAAAAACGACAATGCCGGGCATATTCAAGCAGTCCAGGCAGATACCTGGGTGTCCAACCTTTTAGAAACTGTTGAAGCTTCGACCAATTATACTCAAAGCGAAGGCAGTGTTGTTCAATTATTTGCGGCTTCAAAAAATTCCGGGAGAATATCTGCCTCAGAAAACGCAGAAGATTCTAATGGGGACGAGAAGGTAGCCGGCCTTCAAAGGCAGTCTGACTTACTGCAAAACCTCGCCGGCTCTTTGTCAAAATCTACCGGCATTTCCGGGAGTGCAGTTTCTAAACAGGAATCAGTCATGACCTATCAGCAGGTTCCCATAGCTGAACTGCCCTCAGTTGTGCTTTCGGCTTTGCGGTCGTCCGGCTCCGGTGAAAAACTGATTAGGATTAACCTGATCCCTGAAAATCTTGGTCCTCTAACAATAAAAGTAAAAGAAATTAAAGATAAACTTGTGATTCATTTCATTGCTTCCAGCTCTGACGCAAAAGATATTTTGGAGGGTTCAATACCTCAGCTGAAACAGTCAATTATACAGTTGTCTGGTTCCACGAATGAAACCCTGGTCTTCTTAAGCCAGGAACAAAACCAGGGGCAGGGAAAGGATAACAATGCGCAAGGAGGGTGGAACTATTTTAAAAAATCGTTAACCCGGCTGTCAAACGATACTGTGGGCGCCGCCCGGCAAACATTTGAGAATGGTATTAACAGCCAGAGTGGAGCAAGAACAGTTAATTATTGGGTTTAGGAGTAGATAAATATGTCAGTATCATCAATTAGTAATGAAAATAGCCAGCAGTCACAGACGAGCCAATCCAGAACCAGTTTTCTGGATAAGGACTCATTTTTAAAGCTCATGGTTGCTCAACTTGTCAATCAGGACCCTTTTAATACACAGGACAGCGGGCAATTCCTTACCCAGTTGGCCCAGGTGACTCAACTTGAGCAGATGATCAACCTGAATGACAAATTGACTAATTTGGTACAAGGCCAGGTTTACACACAGGCTGTATCTTTAATCGGACTTCAGGTGAAAGTCCAAGACTCAAATGGTAAAGAAGTTGAGGGGACAGTGAGCAAAGTTGCTTTCCAAAATGATCGGGTCAGTGTAGTCATTGATGAGGTGTCTTACCCGTTATCCGCTGTTATTGAAGTAAGTAATGGCGAAGAAGTTGATGGGACAGTGAGCAAGGCTGCTCCTCAAAATGATGAGGCCAGTATAGTTATTGAAGAGGGGACTTATCCGTTAACCTATGTTGTTGAAGCAACTAACTAGCAAAGGAGGCGCCGGTTTGGGGTAAATAGAGTTGTTCGCCCGGCTTATTTACCTGAAGAAAAGTCCGGGTCACAGGTTGCGGGAAGGATGCAATCTGTTTCATTCCAATCTGTTTTGTACGATAAAATTCAGCAAGACAGAGTAAAAATTTCAGCACACGCTCAAAAACGTATGGAACAGAGGAATATTTATCTTAATGAGTCAGACTGGTCTAAAATAGGCAATGCTGTAAACCGGGCTCAAGCAAAGGGGGTGCGCGATTCACTGCTGCTATACAATGATCTGGCTCTTGTGACCAGTATAACAAACCGTACCATTGTTACTGCCTTAGACAAAGACGCAATGGTCAACCATGTTTTCACCAATATCGACGGAGCGGTTATTATTAAATAGATTTACCGGCCGGACCTTTCTAGGGGGCCGGGAGGCTGTTGAACGAAAGAGACAGCCGATCAATAAGGTCAATTATAAGGAGGTCAAATAATTTGATTAGGTCACTTTATTCAGGTGTTTCAGGTATGCGCAACCAACAGATCAGTATGGATGTAATCGGAAACAATATAAGCAATGCAAGTACATACGGTTTCAAGGCGTCAAGAGCGTGTTTCAAGGATCTTTTCAGCCAGCAGTTAAAGTATGCTACCGGAACCGACACACCGCCTTATATATATCCTTCACAAGTTGGAACAGGGGTAACGATAGGAAGTGTTCAGAATTTATTTAGTCAGGGCGGGATGCAGGTAACAAGCAGGGTTCTTGACTTGGCAATTGAAGGAAATGGATTCTTTATGCTCAAAGATCCGACAACGAGTATTATTACTTACACCCGTGACGGCAATTTTACCCTTGATAAGGAAGGTTATCTGACAAGTATGGACGGGTCACGGGTTCTTGACTCCAGCGGCGCTGAAATACCGGCTTTGGATATAGCATCTGGTCAGCAGATTATAAGTATTGGAACTGACGGCTCAATAGGTGTTTTAAACTCCGATGGGACTACGGATACGTTGGGGGTAGTCGGCATCGCCAATATCATTAACCCGGAGAGTCTGGAAAAATGCGGTAACAACAGCTATATTCCAACAATTACTACGGGTGATTTCGCTGACTTTTCAACACCGATAAATCCGGGCGCTCCGGGTAGTGAAGGAGGCCAAGGTTTAATTCAATCAGGTTATCTGGAAATGTCAAATGTTGATTTAACCAACGAGTTTGCCAATTTAATTACCACCCAGAGGGGTTATCAGGCAGATGCCAGGGTGATCACTACTTCCGATGAAATGCTGCAAACCATTATTGATCTGAAAAGGTAAAAAATATGTTAAAGGGTAAATTAAAGGCCCGCCTCACAAAAAAACAAAAACAGCAAGAAGGGGAAATAAGTGAGGAAGGGAAAAAACAGAAACCTTCAAAGATAAAGCTGTTCATAGCCGCGGGCCTGGTCCTTTTTTTAATAGCCGGCAGCGCAGCATTCATCTACTTTAACAAGGGTATGAAAAGCGAAATCACAGGTCTTGTGCAATTTCATAAACAAGACAAAAAAAATGCGGAAAAAAAATCGGAAAAAGATGCTGAAGAAATAGCCGCACTCTCATCTTTGGTAGTCAATTTATCCGGTAAAGGCGGGCATTTTGTGCGGGTATCCTGCGTGCTTGTTTTCCCTAAAGACAATAAAAATCTGGCGAAGGAACTTAAGGAAAAAAATTATCTTTTAAGCGATACATTGATTGAAGCGCTTCGGGGGAAAAGTGCGGAAGAAATTCAAAAAGATCCGGCATCAAAAGCTTTAAAGGAAAATTTGCGGCAGGCAATTAATGCTAAATTGACCGCTGGACAGATTAGCGGCGTTTATTTTACAGAGTTGCTGGTTCAATAAAATAAGGGTGCTTTGCAGACATGAATGAAGAAGAAATTAGAGATTTTTTAAAAGGTTTAAAAGAGGATAGTATCACTGTTAAGAAAATTAAATTTCCCGAACTCAAACACTCCACTAACGCATCCAGGATTAAGGTCAGCCTGAAGCATTTGTTTGATGTCAGGATAACGATTACTGCTCAACTTGGTCAGACAACCATGAAAGGTTCAGAAATTCTGTCTTTTAAGAAAGGCAAGTTGATTATTTTAAACAAGATTGTTGGAGAACAAATAGATCTTTATATTAACAACCAGAAATTTGCCAAGGGTGAAGTCCTTGTTATTGGAGAAATTTTTGCAATAAGAGTCAGTTCAATATACCCGGATCCAAACAAAGATTCCGAGGAGCTGTAAGGCTTTGAATGAGGGAGAATTATTGCTGCCCGTTTTAAAAATAATCATTACTCTGGTTGTTGTTATATGTCTGGCTTATGCGTCCATCCGTTTCGGTCTGTCGAAAATATATATACCATCTGGCCGGACAAATTATATGAAAATTATTGAACAACTTTATCTTGGACCGAAAACGTTATTAATTTTAATCCAGGTTGGCGAAGAATACTTTTTACTTGCTTCTTCCAACGGGCAAATCAGTTGGCTGAAAAACCTGGCGGGCAAACCTGAAACTCTGGAGTGTAACCTTAGTGCGAATGAAAGAAAAGATCGATCTCATATTTATTCACGTCTTCTGGGGAATACATTATTAAAACGTTTCTTTACGAGGTAAACGTACCTTTGAAGGGGAAAATTAATTTAAACAGTCAAAACAGGAGAATATTTTTAAGTCTGCTTTTCTGCGGCTTGGCAGTTTGTCTTTTTTGCTTCCTGCCTGATTGTGCTTCAGCCCAACCTGTTCCCATTCCCAATCTTAACATTCAGGTTGGACAATCTTCAACACCGAAGCAGACAATGGATACTGTAAAACTTCTTGTTTTACTGACCATGCTTTCCCTTTTACCGGCAATATTAGTCATGATGACCTCTTTTACACGGATTATTGTAGTCTTGTCAATTTTAAGGAGCGCCCTGGGAACGATGCAAATTCCCTCAAACCAGATCATAATAGGGTTGGCGTTATTCCTGACAATATTTGTTATGTCACCTGTTTATAACGAAATTGATCGCCAGGCTATAAAACCTTATTTAGCCAATACAATCAGTCAAGAACAGGCCATGAATGCCGCCCAGGCGCCTTTACGCTCTTTTATGCTCAAACAAACAAGGGAAAAGGATCTTGCCCTGTTTGTAAGTCTTTCAAAAATCAACAGGCCAAGCAATCCGCAAAAGGCGCCAATGCAGGTAGTTATTCCTTCGTTTATTATAAGTGAACTGAAAACCGCTTTTCAAATAGGTTTCTTGATTTATCTTCCTTTTCTGATTATCGATCTGGTGGTGGCCAGCATTCTTATGTCAATGGGAATGTTCATGCTTCCGCCGATTATGATTTCGCTGCCTTTTAAGTTGCTGCTGTTTGTACTAATTGATGGTTGGTACCTGGTCGTCAAATCTCTGATGGAAACCTTTCATTAATTAAAGAAGCAGGAGGTTTATATGACTGACGCTTACGTTTTAGGAGTTTCCCGCCACGCTATCTGGTTAATATTGCTGATTACTTTACCCATCCTGGGAGTGGGCTTAGCGGTTGGTCTGGCGGTAAGTATTTTCCAGGCGGCAACGCAGATTCAAGAGCAAACATTAACATTCGTACCAAAACTTATTGTTACCTTTTTAGCAATTGTTGCTTTAATGCCCTGGATTATGCACTTGCTGACCACATATACAATAGAACTATACAGCCAGTGGCCGTTGCTGCTGCAATAGGGAGAATTGTAATGGACTTCACAGGCATGACATTCTTTTTACTTATTTTTATCAGAACATTTTCATTCCTGATAGCCTCACCTTTCCTTGCCATGCCAAATATTCCTGTTCTGGCAAAGTTAGGATTTGGCTTTTGCCTGTCAATAATTGTTTATCTTACTTTTCCCAGTGTGCATCAGGAAATATCCGGGGGTCTTCCGGGCTTTGCACTTGCGCTGACCAGGGAGGCAGGATTAGGTTTGCTGCTGGGAATCCTGGTTAATATGATCTTTAGCAGCATCCGGAATGCCGGGCAGTATATGGATTTCCAGATGGGCTTTAGCATGGCTAATACGGTTGACCCCCTGTCAGGTGTACAGGTGACAATTATGGGGCAGTTTATGAATCTTTTAGGATTGGTTTTCTTTCTGAGTATAGATGGGCACCACCGCTTGATTAACGCTCTTGTGCAAAGCTACAGGCTTTTTCCAATAATGGCTGGGAGTTTTAGTTTTCCCAGCAGAGCAGGATTTGTTGCAGCTAAAGCAGCCGGGGTAATGTGCCTTCTTGCGGTGCAGATCAGTATTCCCCTTCTGGCTGTATTGATCATTATTGATTTATCTCTCGGTCTGGTAGCCAAGGCCGTTCCCCAGGTCAATGTTTTTTTGCTGGGTTTCCCCATTAAAATAATTGCTGGCCTTTTTGTCCTGATCATTTTGTTGCCTCTTCTGGCAACTCCTTTGGCCAACGTATTTTTGTTAATGGAAGAAAATATTAATCGTTTATTGGGTGGATAATTTATCTTTTGTTTTTAGGAGCCAACAAGGATGTCTGACACACATGATAAAACTGAAAAAGCGACACCTCGTAAACTGCAGGAATCAAGGCAGTCAGGCCAGGTAGCCAAAAGCTCCGATTTGAACGCTGCTTTAATCCTTCTTTTTATGGCTTCTTTTATTTGGTTGACGAGGGGCTTGTTTTTAAATAATATGTCAGGTTTTTTAGCTGGCTTTTTTGAGCATGTACTCAGTACACAGGGCGCCGGGACTGATTTTATACAGTTTTTCGTGCGCACATTACTGCGGACTTCTTTTATTTTACTGCCTTATTTGGCTGTTCCTTTGATAATTGCTATCGGAGCCAACTTGTTACAGGTGGGTTTTCTTTTTTCGCCAGGCGTTCTGTTGCCTAAAGCAGAGCGGCTGAACCCCTTTAATGGGTTCAAAAAAGTATTCTCTATGAGGGGATTTTTCGAATTAGCCAAGACGTTGCTGAAAATATCTATAATAGGCTTTGTAATCTACCGGTTGGTAAGAAACCAACTGCCTGATTTGATTGAACTTTTTCGTTGCGGAACCCGTGAGACTGTAATGACAATAGCCAGTTTTGGGACATTAATTTTGTTGTATGGAGGAATAATTTATTTTATCCTTGCAATCATTGATTATATTTACCAGCGATACCAGCACGATAAAAATTTGCGCATGTCCAAGTATGAAATTAAAGAAGAAATGCGCCAAACAGAAGGAGATCCTTTAATAAAATCCCAAATCAGGCGCAGGCAGAGACAAATTGCCTTTAACCTGATTAAACAGGAAGTACCGAAAGCCACGGTAGTAATTACTAACCCGACACATTTTGCGGTTGCCCTGCTTTATAAAGACAAAGAAATGGATGTTCCGGAAATCACTGCTAAAGGCGCTGGTGAAATTGCCTTGCAGATTAAGAAATTAGCCAGGGAAAATAATGTTCCTCTGGTTGAAAACAAAGAGTTGGCGAAGTTTCTTTACTATAAAGTGGAGATTGGAGAAAAAATCCCTGTAGCTTTGTATCAAGTAGTGGCTGAAATAATAGCTCATGTCTACCGTTTAAAGGGTAGGACGGCTTAGATCAAGCAGCCGGGGGAGGATATTTAAATGCCGCAGGACTTTTCGACAACAGTAAGAAATAACCTGAGTGTAAGAAAAAATGGGGATCTAATCGTAGCAGGAGCGGTAATCTTTATTATCCTTTTGATTATTATTCCCTTATCGCCTTTTTTCCTTGATATTTTACTTTCTTTTAGCCTGACACTGGCAATGGTCATTGTCCTGATAACCATGTTTACATTAGAACCATTGCAGTTTTCTATTTTTCCAACTCTGCTTTTGATTACTACGCTTTACCGGCTTGCTTTAAATATATCCTCAACGAGACTAATCTTAAACCGGGCTGAAGCCGGAAGTGTAATAGATACTTTCGGACACTTTGTAATCGGAGGAAATTACGTAGTCGGTATTATTGTGTTCATAATTATAACGGTAATTCAGTTTGTAGTTATAACAAGCGGGACTACGAGGGTTGCTGAAGTAGCGGCACGCTTTACTTTGGATGCGATGCCGGGTAAACAAATGGGGATTGACGCCGAATTCAACGCCGGATTGATCAGTGAAGAGGAGGCCAGAAGGCGTAGAAAACATATTCAGCAGGAAGCAGATTTTTATGGAGCCATGGACGGCGCAAGCAAATTTGTCAGGGGAGATGCAATAGCCGGTATAATTATTATCCTTGTGAATTTGATAGGAGGACTGCTTATCGGAGTGCTTCAGATGGGCCTTCCGATTAATGAGGCAGTAAAAAAATTTACTTTACTTTCAATAGGGGACGGATTGGTGGCACAAATACCTGCGCTGTTAATCTCAACTGCCGCCGGCATCATCGTTACACGTACGAGTCAAGAATCGACACTCGGACATGAAGCTTCCAGACAATTTCTAAATTTCCCGCGGGCTTTATATCTGGTTGCCGCAATCTTATTTGTTTTAGCTTTAGTTCCTACCATGCCTCATCTATTATTTTTAATTTTGAGCGGCGGTTTTGCTTTTCTTTCCTATAATATAACCAGCCAGCAAAAAAGCATGTCGGCAAAAGATGAACAGGAAAAGATCCTAAAAACAAAGGAAGATCAAAAACAACCTGAAAATGTTGCCGGTTATTTTATGGTTGACCCACTGGAAATCGAAATTGGTTACAATTTGATTCCTTTAACCGATGAATCCAGAGGGGGAGATTTATTGGCCAGACTCGCTGCCGTACGGCGCCAGTGCGCTACCGAATTGGGCATTTATGTGCGGCCAATTCGTATCCGGGACAATTTGCAGCTTGAGCCGGATACTTATACTTTCATTCTTAAAGGAGTACTGGCCGGAAAGGGTGAACTTAAACCCGGATACCAACTTGCTTTAGTATCTGCGGAGGATAATAGCCCGGTTAACGGTTTGCCTACCCAGGAACCAACTTTTGGGTTGCCGGCTTATTGGATAGACTCTACAGAAAAATCCCGTCTTGTTGCCCAGGGCGTTACGGTGGTCGATTGCGCTGCTGTACTGGTTACTCATTTGACCGAATTCATCAAGAGACATGCGCATGAACTGCTCAGCAGGCAGGATGTAAAGGATTTGTGTGACGCAATCAAGGTCAAAAATCCTGCGGTAATAGAAGAACTGGCGCCCAATGTTTTAAGCTTAGGAGAGATTCAAAAAATTTTGCAAAACCTTCTTAAAGAAAATATACCCATTCGTACACTGACTTCGATCTTGGAAGCAATAGCCGATGGTGCAAGATCCTCAAGAAACGTGGACTTTTTAACAGATTATGTAAGATCTACAATGGGGTTAACGATCTGCAAACTTTATATGAAGGATGATGATAAGTTAACGGTTATTACACTTCATCCGATGGTTGAGCAAAAAATAATCAATTCTCTTCATGAAAGCCAGACGGATGTTTACCCCGTACTGGAGCCAAAAACGGTTCAAATGCTTCTGGAAAATGTAAAGAAGTCTATTGAAAAGGCTAATCTTATAGGTATAAAACCGGTAATATTATGCTCCGGGAGAGTGCGTCTGCCGTTTAGAAGACTGGTTGAGCGTTATTGGCCAAGTCTTGCTGTGATTTCATTAAATGAGATTGCGGCGGAAATAAAAGTCGAATCTATTGGAACGGTGAATTTAAATGAAAGTTAAAAAGTACTTTGCAGAAGATATGCGGCAGGCAATCTCAGAAATAAGAAGGGACATGGGTTCAGAGGCGATCATCATCAGCCAGCGCAGAGTGCGGGGTAAAGGCGTTTTAGGATTTTTTATCCAACGGCTGGAGGTAACCGCTGCTCTCGAAGAAGATAATAAAACTAATTTTAGCTATGAATTAGAACGGGAGCTGCAGCAAGGCCGGTCTGAATCCAAACAGGAGTTTCTGAACCGGCTGAGGTTTGAGAGAGATGATGATCCTGTGGATACAAATGAAAATGGCATTCCAGAATCAGAGTATAGTGTTAGTCCGGCTTTAGCAGATCTGTCTTTGTATGAAAAGGCGGATCCAAGCTTGCCGATACAAGAGGAATTAAAGGAAATGAGAAGTTTGATTGAGCAAATGGTTTCTGTTCAGGAGAATGGTAGAAGCATCCGTAATGAGTATTTGGAATTATGGATACATAAGTTGCACACACACGGCCTTGGAAAAGCTTCCATAGACATGCTTCTTCAGATTATTCCTGAAAGTTCCTGGGAAGATGAGAAAAAAGTCGAAAGTCTCTTAATCGATCACTTGGCTGGTAATCTGAAACCTTTATATAATGGGATTCACCACGGTCAGGTTTTGAGTTTTATTGGCCCTACAGGGGTTGGCAAAACAACTACCCTGGCCAAGTTAGCTGCGCAGCTGACCTTAAATCAAAGAAAAAAGGTGGCTATTTTAACCATTGATACATATCGAATTGGGGCGGTCGAACAACTTCAAACATATGCTGAAATAATTGGTGTTCCACTTCAGGTGGTTATGTCTCCTGGCGAGTTTAAAAATGCATTGCTGAAAAATGAGGACAGAGACTATATTCTTGTTGATTCTGCGGGCCAGCCTTTCTCGAAGGATGATCAGGCTCAGGAGTTGCAGGCATTCTTACGGGAAGTGGACAAGCCCCATGATGTTTTTTTAGTTCTGAGCAGCAATACAAAAAGCACTGATCTGCTGCAGGCAGCAGAATATTTTATGCCCTGCGGATATAACAAGCTGATTTTTACTAAAGCTGACGAGACGCTTTCGCAAGGTTCGATACTTGATGTTATAAATAAAGTTAAACTGCCGGTTATTTATATAACTAACGGACAAAACGTACCTGATGATATTATGGAAGTTGAGCACCATAGTTTAGCTTCTTTTATACTGGACGGGGTTGATTGAAAATGCCGGATGATCAGGCTGCTTCACTGAGAATACTGGCTAAAGAAAAAAATCTTGGCAAACAAAAATTAGGCTTTCCGGAGTCTGGCGGAGGTCCTGTTGTTATTGCTGTTACAAGCGGCAAGGGTGGGGTCGGTAAAACGAGTGTAGTGGTTAACCTGGGTCTTCTTTTGGCAAAGCAGGGGGTCCGGACGGTACTTTTAGATGCGGACTTGGGCTTGGCTAATGTTGAAGTACTGGTCGGAATTGTTCCGCCCTATTCTATTTATGATGTACTATACGGCGATAAAACCTTTCAGGACATCTTGATCAATGGGCCTTTTGATTTAAAAATTATCTCCGGTGGTTCAGGTTTGCAGGAACTTGCCAATATAGAGCAGTCGCAGCGTGAAAGGTTAGTCAACGGTTTGGCTTTTTTTCAGGATAAAACAGAAGTTTTGTTAATTGATACAGGGGCAGGTATTTCACGTAACGTGCTGGGATTTGTTGCAGCTGCCGGGGAAGTAATTGTGGTTGTTACACCGGAACCTACATCATTAACTGACGCTTATAGTCTGATTAAGGTTCTGGCAAAATTCAAGGTACATGAAAAGGTATTTTTCATTGTAAATCAGGCCTCAAACGAACAGGAAGCTATTTTAACTGCGGAAAGGATTATCCTGGTTACAAACAAGTTTTTGAATAATGTGAAGTTGAAATATTTGGGTTTTATTTTGAAAGAGGATATTGTTGTTGAGTCTGTTAAAAACCAGAATCCCTTTGTCATAATGCATCCAAACAGCCAGGCAACAAAAAGTCTTACTCAGATAGCTGTGAAACTAAATAATTTGATTGGGAGAAAGGACTACTCTACAGACTTAAAAAACTCTATAGGCATGAAAACATTTATACAAAAGCTGCTTAAACTTTATAAATGATCACATTAAATAATGAAAAGGGAGTTAAAGTTGGCAAAGGAAACATTTAACGAGCAAGGTCAATTAAAAATCAATCTTCCGGTAAAAATCGCCAGAAGCAATGAGAAAATATTTTATTCTTCTACAGTTCAGGACATCGGAGATGATTTTCTCACAATTATGGCCCCTCTGCAGGATGGTTATCCCTTGATTCTTCGGCCGGGGGAAGCAGTGCTGGGGCGCTTTATTCAGGAAAGGAGAAGCTTCTTTTTCTATACTTTTGTTTTAGGTAAGCATAAAGAAAACGAAGTAATTTTTTTAGAACTTTCGATGCCTGAAGAAATAAAAGAAGATCAACAAAGAGCGACTATCCGTTTCCCAATTCTTATGGACGTAGAAAAATCAGCTATACCCTCCCTGCAGAAAGAAGAGGAACCAGTTTATGAAAAGACGAAAGCTCTTGATATAAGCGCGGGAGGGATGAAAATAACAAGCAGCCTTGAATATCCGGTAGGGACCGTTTTTTCTATCCGATTTTCCCTTGAATTTAACGAAAACGGTAATAATCAATCCGTGCACTTTACAACAAGGGCCCTTTTAGTATATTGCAAGGAAATGGAGAAACAAAAGCTTTATCACATTGGGATTGAGTTTATCGATTTAAAGGAGCCCCAAAGGGATAAAATATTTAAATTTATTTTTAACAGGATGTCTAAAAGAATGGTTTAGACAGGAGAGATATTATGGAAGCGGAAGAAAAGGAGTTATGGGAACAGTATCAAAGAAATCCCGATTACCAGACAAAAGAAAAACTAGTTACGATTTACCTGCCGCTTGTTAAATATTTAGCAGGCAGGATGGCTATTCATTTACCGGCAGGCATTGGGAAGGAAGACCTGGAGAGTTGCGGAGTTATGGGCTTGCTGGAAGCAATAAAAAAATTTGTTCCTGAGAGGGGAACTAATTTTACAAGTTTTGCCCAGCAACGGATTAAAGGGGCAATGATTGATGAGATACGCAGGCTTTCCTGGGTTCCCCGACGTTTATGGCAGCAGATTAATATGGTTGAACAAGCGAAAAAAGAAATCACGTTGGCTGGCAAAGAGGTTAATGAAAGTAATTTAGTGGAAAAAACCGGCCTTTCACAAGAAAACCTGAAAAAAATAAATGGATACTCCAAGCAGATGCAAGTTACCTCCCTGGATCAGGATAATTTTCTAGAGGGTAAAAATCTGCTCGACTTTACCAATTCCGAACCGCTTGATGTTGTTCTGCAGAATGAAAAACATCAAATTCTTGCACAAGCTATTTCTTCTTTAGAAAGCAGAGACAAGCTTATCTTAGCTTTGTACTATCAGGAGAGGCTAACATTAAAAGAAATAAGCCTTGTATTGAGCGTTACCGAATCAAGGGTTTGTCAACTGCATTCCCGGGCTATCTCTCGTTTACGCGATAAACTGGAGGATATGTCATATGTCTGATCTTATGGATATTATAAATTCTCTAATTGACTTTTTTCAGGCCCACGAGCTTTATATCTTCCTTTGTCTTGGGCTGATCGTTTTAATAACAGGAATAGTTTTAACAATTGTTCAAAGGAATATTGCAAGAGCCGAAAAAGATCAAAAGGAAACAAATAATCAGGCCAAGCTAAAAAATCTTCAGGATCTGCATCGTTTCGGAGATGAGAGGGAGATACCCGGTGAACTTTTAACGAAGGTCAATAAACTGATGGAACTTGGAGAGCTGATTATAAACACGTTAGCAAGGATCGAAAACAATCAGGCTAAAACCTTGGATAACTATCCTGAAGAAAGTCTTCTAACCTTGGATGAACGTATTTATCAGGCTTATAAAAAGGGTCAGGGCATTTCGGAACTGGCTGTTGAATTCGGGCGACCCAAGGGAGAAGTAGAATTAATTTTAAATTTATATAAAAGTAAAATAAGGAAGGATGGTTAAAGTGATCGAAGGAATATTCGTCAGTTCGGCCGCGCTTAATGTTCAGCAGGAGAGACTCGACCTTTTATCTCAAGATCTGGAAAATATTAATACTTGCGGTTATAAAAAGCGATCCTTGATTATTGAAAACAATTTCAAGGATTTAGTCAATAGTAATACTGAAAGCCTTTTGAAGAAAAATATAAAAGATATACCCGAAATTAACTACAGTGGCCTGGCTCCTTTTATCGCTCATGATTATACTGACTTTTCCCCTGCGGTCATGAAGGAAACAAAAGTACCGACCGACTTTGCATTAAATTCGGAAGGTTTCTTTGTTATCCAGACTTCAGACAATGAGCAATACACCAGGAACGGGACCTTTTCAATTGATGCCGATGGTTATCTTGTAAATATTTCCGGAAACAAGGTTTTAGGGGAAGATGGGCCGCTTAAGACAGGCGCCCAGAATTTTCTTCTGGCAAAAGACGGCGCCATTACTGTTAATGGACAGTCAGCAGGGAAAATTAGAGTTGTTACATTTGAAGAACCACAATTGCTTCTTTATGAGGGCAGCGGCTGTTTTAGCCAGCCATCTCAAGGGGCCGGCCTGAAGGATGAAGAAAATCCCCAGATCAGTCGGGGGTTTTTGGAACTGGCAAATGTTGACCTTCCCGATGATATGGTTAATATGATTGAAATCTCCAGGACATATGAAGCTAATCAACGTGTAATCCGCACCCAAGATGATTTATTGGGGAAGGCGATACAGATAGGCAACGCAAAGTAAAAACCTCGAAAAAACAACAAATTCGTAATTAACATGTCCCATTGAAGGGGGAATATTAATTGGACGATATTCAATTAGATGCTTTAAGGGAAACATGCAACATTGGCCTGGGCCATGTCAGTACAGCTCTGGCTACTATGACCGGCAAGAAAATAGATATGGCTGTTCCGAGAGCTTCCTTTTTACCTCTGGAAGATGCAGTATACATTGGGGGTGAACCGGAAAAAGAAGTATCCTGTATTAATTTGCCAATAACAGGGGATATTCCGGGTTTGGTTATTTTTATGTTTGACGCTCCAAGTACTTTCATGCTAATCGATATGATTACTGGTCTATCCGAGGGAACAACCGGAGAACTTGATGAGATGTCAAGATCTATAATCAGGGAAACAGGCAACATTCTGGCAGGCTCCTTTATTAGCGCAATAGGAAACCTGACCAGTCTAAAAATGTATGCTGAGGTACCTGAGCTTGCTTTTGACATGCTGGGAGCAACTTTATCCAGTGTGCTGATCGAGTATAACTATACGGATGACAAGCTTTTGCTAATCGAAACTATTATAGGTGAATTTGACAGGCAAATAAAGGGCTTTTTTTTCTTTATGACTTCTCCGGAAAATCTGGAAAAGCTCTTCAAAGCACTATTGTTTTAAAAAGCACTACTATTTTATTTAAAGGAGAGTACAAAAATATGAGGCGCATTTTAATTGTTGACGATGCTGCTTTTATGCGGATGATGATTAAAAACATTGTTGTAAAAAATAGTTACGAAGTTGTTGGTGAAGCCGAAAACGGCGCTGTTGCATATGAACTGTACAAGGAACTAAAACCGGATGTAGTGACTATGGATATAACAATGCCGGAAATGAACGGGATTGAAGGGATAAAAAAGATACGCGAGTTCGATCCCAAAGCAAAAATAATTATTTGCAGCGCAATGGGGCAGGAAGCAATGGTAATGGAAGCTATTCAAGCAGGCGCAAAAGATTTTATTGTCAAGCCTTTTCAACAGGAACGTATACTGCAGGCTCTGGAAAGGGTCCAGGCCCGCACATAGTTGGGGATGATTAAGTGAAAGAAAAAGAGATTCTTTCCCAGGCTGAAATTGATGCCCTGCTTACTGATATTTCAACTGGAAAAGCAGAGGTTCCCGATTTTAAGGAAGAAGAGAAAAAGCTTCATTATAAGTTTTATGATTTTCGGAGCCCGGATAAATTTTCAAAAGATCAACTTCGTACATTAAGTACTCTGCATGATAATTTTGCACGCTTGCTGTCGAGCTTTCTATCGGCTTACCTTCGCTTTAACTGTAACGTACGGGTTGCTTCAGTCGAGCAGTTTACCTTTGATGATTTTATCCGTTCCGTACCTACACCGACAATTTTAAATGTTTTTTCTGCAAAGCCTTGCAAGGGACTTGCTATTATGGAAACAAACCCTCAATTTCTATTTCCTGTTATAGACCTGATGTTTGGCGGCTCTGGTGAAATGCCGTCACAAGTCCGCGATCTTACTGAAATAGAGATGTCCGTTGTGCGTAAGCTGAATACACAGATCTTAGGCTACCTCAAACTGGCCTGGACGGATGCTTTTGATATTGTGCCGCAGCTTGAGGCAATAGAGGCCAACCCGCGGCTTTATCAGGTTATTTCCCAGGCAGAAATAGTTGCCGTTGTTACCTTTACTACTGTATTGGGTTCTACGCGGGGTCTGATTAATCTTTGCTTTCCGTACCTTTTGCTTGAGCCTGTGTTATCCAACTTGTCCAAGTATTATAGCTTTAACCAGTCTTTTGAAGCTATTGAAGAAGTAAAGAACATACGATACTGGCTTGAAAAGGCTGAGATTGATTTAAGCGTCGTTCTGGGCGATGCCGTTATAATGGTCAGAGATTTTCTTACCCTATCAGAAGGAGACGTGTTGTCCCTGGACAAGCAAGTTAGCCAGGAGTTGGACATGTATGTTGGAGACCAGTTGAAATTTAAAGTGCAGGCGGGTTATCTAAAGCGGAACCTGGCAATTCAGGTAAATGCCCTCAGTTAGGAAGGTGGATAATAATTGGCGAACAGTATCCTTAATCAGGATGAAATAGACGCTCTTTTGGGGGACCAAAACAGCCGGCAAAACGAGGATCCTTTGACGGAAGATTTAACGGAGCAGGAGAAAGACGCATTAGGCGAGATAGGCAATATCTCCCTCGGGGCAGCCGCGACGGCCCTGTCGCAATTGTTTAACCAAAAAGTAAACATAACCAGTCCGAGGATTACAATCTGTCGTGCCGAAGAACTGAGGAATTTTTTCGTCACGCCCTGCCTTGCCGTTGATATTGAATTTATCGAAGGATTATCCGGATTCAATGTCCTGGTTCTTAAACAGTCTGATGCTGTTATTATGACTGACCTGATGATGGGTGGAGAAGGTAAAAGAACCCTGTCAGAAGATGAACCGATGTCCGAGATGGAAATAAGCGCCGCTGCCGAAGCAATGAACCAAATGATTGGGACGGCTGCTACCTCGATGGCGGATCTATTCGGTTTTGCCGTTAACATTTCACCGCCCCGGACAGAATTTCTTGAAGAAAACTCTTTTTCTGAAGTACTCAACCGTAGCCAGGGGAAAATGGTGGTAATCTATTTTCGTTTAATAATTGGGAATATATTAGATACTAAATTTGTGCAGGTAATGGAAATAAATACGGCAAAAAAGCAAGCCTCAATATTATATAAAAAATATAACCAGGAAGACACCGAGGAAGACATCCATAATGAAGAATTATCTGAACAGGTAGAAGAGGATTTACAGGAAGGCCAGCAGGAAGAACTTTTTATTTTAGCAGAAGAAATGAAAAAATCAGTTCCTAACTCTACACAAGCCGGAATAAAAAAAAGAATGGATCTAATTCTGGATATTCCTTTAAAGGTTACAGTTGTTTTGGGAACTGCCAAACGTCCTATTAAGGATGTTCTGTCCATCACCCCTGGTTCAATTGTAGAACTGGCATCTTTAGTTGACGAACCGGTTGAAGTACTCGTTAATGAAACCCTGGTTGCTAAAGGGGAAGTGGTTGTTGTTGACGAGAACTTCGGTGTTCGTATTACCAATATAATCAGTCCGGAAGAAAGAATAAAATATTTAGCCAGATAAATTCCCACACAAAGCGGAGGTTGTAAATGTTTGATGGCTGCTTTAGAAATTCCTATAGGTATTGCCGAATATAAAGTAACCAGAGAGCCAAACCGTTTGATAACATTAGGACTCGGTTCCTGTGTCGGAGTCAGCCTATACGATCCTGTTACCCGTGCAGGAGGATTAATTCACATTATGCTTCCCGACAGTACATTATTTGAAAAGCAAACCTCAAAAACAGGCAAGTTTGCCGACACGGGAATTCCTTTGATGATCCGCGATATGCTCAGCTATGGTGTCAAAATAAATAATTTGGAAGCTAAAATGGTTGGCGGCGCACAGATGTTTGACGGTGTTGATCATTTCAAAATAGGGCAGCGCAATATTGAAAAAAGCGACCAAATTTTAAACCGCATCGGAATTAAAGTAATAGCCAGGGAAACCGGCGGCAATAAGGGAAGAACAATGATTCTGGATACGATTACAGGACAGGTCACTATCCGCCTTTTAGGTTGTCAGATAAAAATTATCTGATAACCTAAAATTCATTGATTAAAGATTAACACTATACGAGGGACAAAAGTCCGACATTTCATGCGTATTATTATTTTATGCAATGATATTTCTTTAGTATAACTCACGTAAACAACTTGGTCATAATACTTTTGCAAAGAATTAAGGCCCCGCCGGATAAAACCAGCGGGACCTATAATTTTAGGGTTTTATATTTGTACTACGCCTTACGGGGAGGACGCATCAACAGCAAGGCAATGACAAAACCAACCACAGCCAGAATCGTAACGTACGGGAAAAATACCGAAACGTAGCTGCCTGTGAGGTCACGCAGTTTGCCGGCAAGCAGGTTGCCGATGATGGCGCCGATACCGTAAGCTGTGAAGACTATTCCATAGTTTGGTCCGTAATACTTGGTGCCGAAATAAGCGCCGGTAGCAGCAGGCCCGATGGCCAGCCAGCCCCCGAGGCAGAGCCAGAGCAAGGAGAAACAGATTCCATATAATGATGAGGAACCAGACCCGGAGAATTTTCCAAGCAGAATAGCGGCGATAAAGATAATTATGAAGCTCAAAAGAGCCGCATTGCGGGCGCTTAATTTATCCACCAGGGCTCCGAAGATGGGCCGGCCGATGCCGTTGAAGATAGCGAATATAGATACGAACATTGCTGCTGTAGCAGCGTCAAGCATAAAGACTTCCTGGCCGACAGAGCTTGCGACACCGATAGCCATCAGACCGGCAAGAGTGCCGATGATGTAGCAAAGCCATACGCCATAAAAACTACTTGTGGACAGCATTTGGCCAGCCGTAAAGTCTGCTTTTGCGCCGGCTGCCGCCGCCGGTGGGTTCCAACCTGCGGGTTTCCAGCCGGCTGGCGGGAACTTCAAGGGAAGAGCGAGAACGGCGATGATAATTAAAAAGGCAATTCCCAATTGGGATAACGCTGCTAACGGACCAGATGAGGCAATTATTGCGCGGGCCAGAGGAGCGGTAATAAACGCTGAGAGACCGAATCCTAAAACAGTCAGACCTACGGCCAGACCCCGCTTGTCAGGGAACCACCTTCCCGCCACACCAATGGGGCAGTTGTAAGCAATTCCTACTCCAATTCCGCCTATAACGCCGTAATAGATGGCCAGCTGAGACATACTGGTGGCCTTGCCGCCCAGAATCCAGCCTATTCCTACGATAACGCCGCCCAGAATTGTAAAGATTTTTGGACCGAATTTGTCCAGTAATGGGCCAATGAGGGGCATAAGAACAGCAAAAAAGGCAAGGAATAGAATAAACGGCAACAGGCTTTCTGTAGCGCCTACGCTGAAAAGTTTCTCCAAAGGTTTCCTGAATACGCTCCAGGAGTAAACAGCACCCAGGCAAATATTAATAATTAGACCTAGAATTACGTAAATCCAACGGCCAGCTTCTGCTTTCATACCAAAAACTTTTACGTCGTCAGCCAATACTTGCGCCTCCTTGTTAATTTGTTTTCTTATAAATAATTAATAATAGGAGTCCGTTAAAGTTTTATTTAATAGGCTCCACCTCCCAGTTCTCATTTACCCACAAGCCGATTACTTGAACAGGATAATTCCACCCGGAAAGGGTTTTTAGAGCCAGCTTAAACTGCTCGTACTGGGTTTCTTTTGGAACCGGGTTTCCGGCGCAGTCATAGTGCGCAACTATCGCGATCAGCTTGGAGCCGTGAGCCTGGATAGATATATTTACCCTTTGTTTTATGGATTCTACCCCGGCCGTGTTTTCTGCAAGCATTTTCACCGGACCTGGTTCCGTAACCGTGTCGATGAAGTCAAGGCCATATTCTTTTCTTAAATAGTCGTTTACAGGCAGTTGTGTGCGGCCGTCCATACAGTTTATCGCAGTGCCGAAATTTCCCTTAGCCATTTCAACCTCCGTCATAATCTTATTCTTTGATGACAACTTTTATTAAAAGCGCTGGTTATTTTTCCTTAGAATGCAAAAAATTCAATATTTTTATCTTTGTTAAAATTCTATTTAGGAGGTCTGTACATGTCAAGAAATTTTTTGCAAAAAAAGAGGCCTCATTATCAATTGAAATGAGGCCCCTTTTTTATCTTAGTCTTAGACTCTATCCTTGACGAGACCTTCAACAACAGCCGGATCTGCAAGTGTTGAGGTATCGCCCAGGCTGCTTACGTCACCGGCGGCGATCTTCACAAGAATACGGCGCATAATT
This sequence comes from Desulfotomaculum sp., assembly GCA_003513005.1. Classification (NCBI taxonomy): domain Bacteria; kingdom Bacillati; phylum Bacillota; class Clostridia; order Eubacteriales; family Desulfotomaculaceae; genus Desulfotomaculum; species Desulfotomaculum sp. The sequence goes on along the minus strand of DOTD01000036.1, from coordinate 21,187 downwards.
TTGCCGCTTCTTGTTTTGGGCAGGAAGTCAGCCCACTGGATTTTATCAGGTGTGGCAATCGGTCCGATTTCCTTACGGACGTGGGCGGTGAGTTCTTTCTTAAGCGCATCTGTCTTTTCTACGCCGACTTTTAAAGTTACGAAAGCGTAGATGCCCTGTCCTTTGAGGTCGTGGGGCATTCCAACCACGGCGGCCTCGGCTACTTTTTCGTGGGCCACGAGGGCGCTTTCCACTTCAGCAGTGCCGATACGGTGACCGGAAACGTTGATGACATCGTCAATACGTCCCATCAGCCAGTAATACCCGTCTTCGTCGCGGCGTGCGCCGTCACCGGTTGTGTACATGCCGGGGAACTGAATGAAATAGGTGTTCTTAAATCTTTCGGGATCTCCGAAAACGGTGCGCATCAGGCCGGGCCAAGGTCTTCTGATGCAGAGCCAGCCGCCCTCGTTTACGCCTACTTCTGTTCCGTCTTCCCTTACGATTACCGGGTCAACTCCGAAGAAAGGCAGCGAGGCTGCGCCGGGTTTAAGCGGAGTGGCGCCAGGGAATGGCTGGATCAGGAAGCCGCCTGTCTCTGTTTGCCACCATGTATCTATAATGGGGCACTTTTCTTTTCCGATGATAGTATGGTACCACATCCAGGCTTCGGGGTTGATTGGCTCGCCCACTGTACCCAGGATTTTAATTGAGGAAAGATCTCTCTTTAAGGCCCATTCGTCGCCCTCACGCATCAGAGCACGAAGTGCGGTAGGAGCGGTATAGAATTGATTGACCTTAAATTTCTCGCATATCTTCCAGAACCGGTCGGGATTCGGGAAAGTAGGAACTCCTTCGTACATTATGCTGGTAGTTCCAAGAGCCAGCGGACCGTAAACAATGTAGCTGTGTCCTGTTACCCAGCCGATATCGGCGGTGCACCACCAGGTGTCTTCTTCTTTTATATCAAAAACCCACTTCAGTGTCTGGTAAGTGTATAGGAGGTAACCGGCGCCGGTGTGCAGGACACCCTTGGGTTTGCCCGTGCTTCCGCTTGTATAAAGGATGAACAGGGGATCTTCCGCATCCAGTACTTCGGGTTCGCAAACAGAGGACAGATTATCGTCAGCCATCAGGTCGTTGAACCATACATCACGGCCTTCTTTCATGGCTACATCAAGGCCGATTCTCTTGACTACAATTGATTTTTCTACAGTTGGGCACTGTGCAAGAGCGTCATCGGCAGTGTTCTTGCTGTTGACGACTTTGCCGCTGCGGTAGTAACCGTCTACACAAACGAGTATTTTTGAACCGCAGTCCTGCACACGGTTTGTTAAAGCATCGGCGCTGAAACCGCCGAAAATTACTGAATGGATGGCCCCGATACGGGCGCAGGCAAGCATGGCAATGGGAAGTTCGGGAATCATGGGCAGGTAAATAGAAACCCGGTCACCTTTCACGACGCCCAGGTTCTTTAAAACATTGGCAAATTTGCATACATCGTAATGAAGCTGCTGGTATGTATAAACTTTACTTTCCCCTTCGGGCTCCCCTTCCCAAATAATCGCGGCCTTATTTTTACGCCAGGTTGTCAGGTGGCGGTCCAAGCAGTTGTAGGATACGTTTATTTTGCCTCCGGCAAACCACTCGTGCTTCGCATTGGCGAAGTCTTCCACCATAACCTTATCCCATTTTTTAAACCAATCAAGCTGTTCTGCCAGTTCACCCCAGAATGCATCCGGGTCCTCAATAGACTTTTTATGCATGGCCTTATATTCTTCCATACTCTTAATATAGGCCTTTTCAGTAACTTCTTTAGCAGGAGGAAAAACTCTTGTCTCTGCCATCATGGAGGTAATTGCTTTCGCTTCGGCCATTATCCTGGACTCCCTTCTCGAAATTTGGTTAAAGTTCTTAAAAGTATACCTTCTATCTTATAAAAACCGCCTTTTCAAATCACCCCCAAAAAATATTCAGCTAGCTTATTTAAAAATTTTACCTGATGAAATTTTATTAAAGCAGTGAAAGGATGTCAAGGTTTTTCTTGACGTAAATCTTCCTTAAAGGTAAATTAGGCTTGACATGAAAACTCATGGGAAGTATTATTTAACATGAATTAATGTAGGTTTTAGCCGTCGGGAATGATATTTTAAGGAAGAGCTGCTTATTTTGTAAGGTTGAGAGGCATAGTATAACTATTTGCCTGATCATGGTTCCAGAGCAATAATATTGGTATGTCCTTAAGGGTATGGTCAACAGGTGGAGGCATTGTTAAAGCCTGGTATTCTAGGGAAAGCTGAAAAGGTTTTAGAAAAGAAAGACACTGCCCCCGTTTACGGCAGTGGAAGTATTGAGGTGTTTGCGACGCCGGCCATGATTGCTCTTATGGAAAATGCAGCGTTTTCTTCCGTAGAGCCTTTTTTGGGAGGTGATCTGACGACTGTCGGGATCTATGTAAATGTTCGGCATCTTTCGGCGACGCCTGTTGGTGTAAAAGTTGAAGCGCAGGCTGAACTAACCGAAGTAAACGGCAGAAAACTGGTTTTTAAGGTAACTGCCTGTGATGAGAGTAAAATGATTGGTTCAGGAACTCATGAACGTTACGTGGTTTCCAGGGCGAGATTTTTAGAAAAGCTAACTGATTAATCTTCTGAGTGGTTATTGTTGTCTGTGTATGTTTTGCCAACCGCTTTAGTTTTATACGTATTTATGATAAAACAAATTACACCGGAAGGTGTTTATTGGAAATCGTAAACCTCATTTTTAACCAACTTAAGTTTATTTTTTAAATTATAGATAGGACAGGCGTAAAATAATTTTATATTTACAAAAAAAGGAGGTTTCTGTTTTGCAGCAGCCAGAAGCGATTGCAGCTTTTCTCTTGCTTGTCATAGTTTCGGTGTTAGCCTTTCTTTATGCTCTCAGCTGGCGTGTGGGAGTGGTAACTTTAGGCGAAAAGGAAAACAGGTTGGACAGCCCCGGCCAGCGGTTCGGTAATTTTATAATGAACGTTTTTGCACAACGAAGGTTATTAGCTAAAAATATAGGAATTGTGCATTTCTTTATTTTCTGGGGTTTTATTTTTATCTGCCTTGGAGAGATACCACTGCTCTTCGAGGGATTGTTCGGTATAAAAGTGCTTTTCTTCAGCACAAACCCTATCTTTATTACGCTTCAGAATTTAATAGCGCTTATCGTTGTGATCGTCCTGCTTGTAGCGGTTTACAGAAGATGGGTATTAAAACCTGATTACCTTTACCGTACTTCGGAAGCAGCTATAATTGTAATCTTAATCTTTGGCGTTGTGATTACCGAATGGTTCGCCACCGCAGCCAGGCTGGCCATAGAGCCGAATCCGGCCGCAGCTTTTGCCCCGGCGTATAGCGTTATTGCTGCATGGCTGTCGGGTTACAGCAAAGAAGTGTTAGAAAAGGTCAGTGTTTTCTTCTGGTGGGTTCATATGTTGATTTTGTTTGGCTTTCTTGTTTACATTCCCAATTCCAAGCATATGCATTTATTATTTGCGCCGCTTAACGCCTTTTTTGCCTCTTTGGAACCCCGCGGAGCCCAAATCAGAGGGATGAATCTTGAAGATGAAGAAGCAACAGAATTTGGTGTCGGAAGAATTGAACAGTTTACATGGAAACAGCTTTTAGACAGCCTTTCCTGCGGTGAGTGCGGGCGTTGTATGGATAACTGCCCTGCGAACCTTTCCAAAAAACCGTTGAATCCAAAGAAACTGCTCAGCCGGCAGTTAAAAGAACACATGCTTGAAAAAGGCACTTTAATGTTAAAGAAGGGATTATTTAATACGGGCGAGGAGGCTGCGGATCAGGTTGAAAAAGTTATCGCAGTAGATAAGCAGGCAGCTGAGGTATTAGAAAAATCCTTAATCGGAGACGTGGTTACTGAGGATGAGATATGGGCCTGCACGACCTGCTTCTCCTGTCAGGAACAATGCCCGGTTTCCAATGAGCATGTTGCTAAGATGGTCGATATGCGCAGGTACCTTGTTATGATGGAAAGCAGCATTGCGCCCGAACTGCAGTTGGCCTTCAGGAATGTTGAGAAAAATTCCAATCCATGGGGGGTTGGCTGGGCAAACCGCGGCGAGTGGGCAAAGGATCTTGATGTTAAATTGATGAGCGATGACAGCAATGTGGAATACTTGTACTGGGTAGGCTGTGCCGGTTCTTTTGATGACCGGGCTAAAAAAGTCGCCACAGCAGTGGTTGAAATTCTTAAGGCTGCCGGAATCAACTTTGCCATACTGGGCGCCGAAGAAAAATGCTGCGGTGATTTTATCCGGAGAGCAGGCAACGAGTACCTGTATCAGTCCCTGGTTATGGAAAACGTGGAAACCTTGAATGGTTACGGTGTGACGAAGATTATTACCGCCTGTCCCCATTGTCTGAATACTCTTAAGAACGAGTACCCGGCCTTTGGCGGAAAATATGAAGTTATTCACCATACCCAATTGATCAACCAGCTAGTCAGTGAAGGCAAACTGTCGCTTAACAAGAGCGGTGGGGAAAGCCAGAGGGTAGTTTACCACGATTCCTGTTATCTTGGCCGCTATCAGCAAGAATACGTGGCGCCCCGGGCAGTCCTGCAGATGGTTCCCGGTGTGCAGTTGGTTGAGATGGATAGGAACCGTTCGACAAGCTTCTGCTGCGGCGCAGGCGGCGGGCGGATGTGGATGGAGGAACATCTTGGCGATAGGATTAACAATATGAGGACTGAACAGGCTCTGTCCAAGAATCCGCAGTTAATCAGCGCCAACTGTCCGTTCTGTATTACAATGTTGGAGGATGGAGTAAAGGTTATGAGCGATCCGGATGCTGATCCCATAAAGGTTATGGACCCGGCTGAGCTGATTGCTAAACTGCTCCACTAAGAAACAGTTAAAATCAACAATAACAAATAAGATAAAAATGCCAGTCGAAGTACTGGCATTTTTTATGGGACCCCTTCAAGAAGGGCAAGTATATGGTTGTAGTATGCAGGAAAAGGCTCTTCTGCAATATCCCTCTCTCCGAGGGGAATATTGATTTCCAGAGTGTCAAGCGTTGTTGTGGGTTTTGCGGAAAGAACCAGTATAAAATGGCCCAGCAGCAGCGCATCCAGTATATCATGAGTGACAAAAACAATAGTACGCGGATGTTCCCCCCACATTCCGGCAACCTGTTGGACAAGTTCCATCCGCAGGGGAACATCAAGAGATTTAAAAGGTTCATCCAAAAGTAGAAGATCATGTGGAAACGCAAAGGAGCGGCAGAGGGCGAGCCTTTGCTTCATACCACCGCTTAAGTGCTTGGGATAGCTGTTTCTATATTCATACAGGCTCATATTTTTCAGATACAGATCAATAAGTTCCTGCTGTTGGGACATGGTTAGATCCTGCAGCACAAAAGAAATATTTTCAGAGACGGTTTTCCAGGGCAAAAGACGCGGTTCCTGGAATACACAGCTTATTCGCAGATTAGCCGTTCCGGAAATACTGCCCCTATCCGGTTGCTCCAGGCCAGTTAAAAGGTTAAGGATGGTTGTTTTACCGCAGCCCGAGGGTCCAATCAGACAGATGATTTTTCCTGCCGGAACGGAAAAAGAAAAGTCGTCAAGCACCCGGGTCTGTCCGAATGATTTATAAACATGGTTAAAGCTAATATAACTTAAAGGGATCACGTCCATTGATTCAGTTTTCGCTTTAACAGGTAAGAAAGCAGCCGATCGGTCAGAAGACCGAGGATAATTAGGAAAAAAGTCCAGGCAAACAAGGTGGCGGTTTCAAGATTTGTTCTTGCAACAGCCATTCCTGCGCCTACTCCCTGATTAACGCTGAGCAGTTCCGCCATAGCCACCGCCTTCCAGGTTGTGCCAAGAGCTGCCGTAAGGCCAGCAAAAAGGTAAGGGATCACTTGAGGGAAGTAGACCTCCCTGATTATCCGTATTTTATCGACACGAAAAACGCCGGCCATTTGCAGCAACTGCAGATCAACATTTTTAATACCCTGGATTGTGTTAATAATGATCAGTGGCAGGGTAGTTACAAAAACTATGAATAATGGAACCTTCGCAAAGCCAATCCAGATCATGGCTAAAAGAAGCCAGGAAATCAACGGGGTTACCTGCAGAACAACAACCAGGGGTTGAAAAAGACTGGCTGCGGTTTGGTTGAGGCCTATCAAAAAGCCAAGTGGTGTTCCCGCCAGGACGGCCAGTCCGAAGCCGGCAAAGCCGCGGACTATGGTTTGGCGGCCCTGGTCCCAGAGAAGCCCGCTGACCGCCAGCGAGAAAAAGGAACTCCACGTTTCAACAGGGGAAGGGACTATTAACGGGTTGTAAAAACCGGAAATAAATTGCCATACTGCCAGGAAGAATACCAGGCCAAGAATAGGCGCAACATACCTAGTTTTTAAGGAAGAATTTTTCATCAGGCAATTTTCCACCTACCATGTCCGGAGAAAGTTCCAATAATCTGGAAAGATAAATTTCAACGTCTTTTTTGGCTTTTTCACCCTCAACGAATTTGAGATGTGTGCGTTCAATGCTTTGAATGAAAACCGGCGCTGGTATTTGCAAACTGGTCTCAACCAGGGAAGCTATACCAGCCGGATTCTTTACTGTCTCATTCAGCGTTTCGGAATAAGCTTGCTGGAATGAGGTTACCAAAGAAGGGAACGATTCTGCAGAACTGTTGCTGACGAACATTCCGGCCTGGGGCAATCCGGCATTTCCCCCTTCAATAGTCTGCCAGTCCTCGTAAAAATTTTCTACTATCCTCGCTTTGTTGTTATTAAGCAGCACCTGGGTTACCATCGGTTCCGGAAGAACGGCATTCTTGGCCAGCCCGCTAATTATCATCTTGGCAATTTCCGGTGATTGAAGGTAAGTTATTTTAAGATCATTTTCTGAAAGCCCGTTTTTGTGGAGAAAATAACGCGTCAGTACATCCGGGGTAGATCCTCTGGCGCCTATATAGAGTTCTTTGCCTTTAAGGTCGTCCCATTTGTTTATCCCGTTCTCTGTCGAGACAAGGTATAAAATGCCCCAGGTATTCACATTAGCCAGGGATATATCAACTTCTCTATTGTATAGTTTAGCTGCCAGGTTAGTGGAAAGGATTGAGAAATCGGCCTCATTTTTAATTACCCGTGTGGTAGCCTCTTCATCTGTCTTATAGATAATTAAGTTAATTTTTACGCCTGAAGGCAACCCTTCACCAGCCATTTTAAGAAGGGGAGCTGTTGCGGGAGCTATCGGAGCCTGGACGGTAATTTGATCGGGCATTTTTAAGGATTCTTTTTGTTGTTCTTCAACTGTTGGCGTCTTGGCGCATCCGGTAATAAGCAGCGCGCTAATCAAACTGATGATTAAAAAAGCCTTTTTAATCAATTCTTTCACCTTCCTTTTGTTCCATTAAGAATAGGTTTTCAATATTTTCCTCTTTACGCTACGTTCGATTATACATGAATAATTGTAAACATCAAGCTTTTAAGGCTATAAACGGTCATTAAAAGATGTTACAAATTGCTAATCCGGGGAAGCATGAATTGCTCCATGTCCGTACCCGCCGGCTATAGTTCTTCCCATCTGTTCCAGTTCCTTCTTCCACCAGGAATATGAGCTGATTGCCTGTGTTTTTGTTCTCCCGGGATAAATGTCATAGTAAGACCGGTAGGGCAGGGGAGTTAAATCAGGCATTACCACATTTGCGCCGGCTTTAAGAGCAAGCCGCCTCCCGGAAGGATGAACCGAGGCGGTTGCGGTCGTAGCCGGCAGATGCGTCAGCGGCAGCAAGAGGCGTGTTACCGCCAGAACTTTCAAGTTTAAATATAGATCACCCGGCAGGGAATTCCCCAGGGGAGTCTGCAGGTGCGGAATAAAAGGACCGATACCGGCCATTTCAACCTCCAGTTTTTTGAGCAGCAGGATGTCCTTAGCGACAGAGTCCAAACTTTGTCCGGGCAAACCGGTAATATTACCGCTTCCTATCTGGTAACCAAGTTTTTTTAGTATACTTAACTGTTTAAGCCTGCCGGTCAGGTTTGTTCCGGGCCGCAGCCGTCTGAAAAGGAGTGGTTCACTTGTCTCGAATTTTAAAAGGTAACGATCAGCCCCGGCGAGGCGCATTTTTTGGTAAGCATCTTTTGTTAAATCACCCAGAGAAAGTGTTACCGCGACATCTGAAGATGATTTAATCCGGCGGATTAGATCAGCGATTACCTCCAATTTATAGTAAGGATCTTCTCCCGCCTGGAGCACGATGGTTTTAAACCCCTCCCGGCCTGCCTTGACGGCGGCGGAGAATATTTCATCAACCGTCATCCTGTAGCGGGTGAGTTCCCGGTTATCCCGTCTTAAACCACAGTAAAGACAGTTCTTGATACAATTGTTTGAGAACTCAATGATTGCGCGCAGGTGGACCACTTTGTCCAGATGCTTTTCACGAACTTGGTCGGCTTTTTGAAACAATGCTTGTGACTGTTCACCCTCAGCCCGAAGCAAGGTCACAATATCTTCCCTGGAAAGGGAATGAGCTCTTTCAGCCCTGTCAAGAATCGCGGAAAACCGGTCTTCCAGAATTATCACCTCCAATCGCCTCTTTAAATCTCAGGGGAATTTCATCCTCATCGTATAGGTCCGGCTGCCGTTCAAGAAGAGCCAGAACTTCCGGAAAAGGAGATAACGCACGGTGGAGAATTCCCTGTATGTAAGCCATTAAGACACCGTAGTTAACCATGGGTATACCTGCCTCACGGGCTTGCAGAATACGGAAAAGCATCTCCCGCCGGTTCAGCATACACGCGCCGCAGTGAACAACAAGTTTATATTCTTTCAGGTTCTCGGGCAGTGGGCCGCCTCCCGACATAATATCGAAGTAAAGATCCGCTCCGACCGATTGCCGCAGCCATCTTGGTATTTTCACCCTGCCGATATCGTCGGCTGCAGGATGATGCGTACAGGCCTCAGCAATTAAGATTTTATCCCCCGGCGCGAGCGAAGGGATTGTTTTCAAGCCGGCTACCAGAGTATGGAGATCACCCTTATAACGGGCGAATAAGATAGAGAAAGATGTAAATAACACATTTTCGGGCGTGTCGGCCGCCGCTTTGAGGTAGGCGGACGCATCCGTCACGACCAGTTTCGGGCGGATGGACATTCCCTGTATAACGCGGCGAAGTTCCCTTTCCTTGACCATTATGGCAATACAGTCATGTTCCAGAACGTCCCTGATCAACTGCTGCTGCGGGAGAATGAGTCTTCCCCTGGGGGCGGCTTTGTCGATAGGAATCACCAGGATTACAGTATCTCCCGGCGAGAGCAGATCGCCTGCAATCGTGGGGAGCGTCCAGTCACCCGGCACGTGGTTGACGATCATCCGGAGCAGTTCCTCAATCCCTGCGCGTGTGCGGGCGCTTACCTTAACCGATGGTATGGACAGGGAATCGGCCCATTTTAAAAGAGACATATCCGGGTAGAGGTCTATTTTATTAATTACACCAATTATGGGGATATTGCGTTTCTTTGTCATGGCTAAAATTTTCTCTTCGCATTCCCCAAAACCTATTTCAGGATCAAGAACGAGCAGGACAAGATCGGTTTTCTGAAGAACTTCAAGACTCTTTCCCGTTCTTTTGGCGCCCAGGCTGCCTGTGTCGTCAATTCCCGCCGTATCGGTAAGCAAAACCGGTCCGATAGGGAGAATCTCCATGGCTTTTTCAACAGGGTCGGTAGTTGTTCCGGGCAGGTCGGCTACAATGGCTACTTCCTGGTTGGTGAGCGCATTAATCAGACTTGATTTGCCGGTATTGCGCCGTCCCAAAAAGGAGATCCGGACCCGCTGGCCGCGCGGCGTAGCGTTAAGATTACTCATTTTACCCCACCTTAGATGATATTTAAAATTTAAGGTCTCGTTCTCCTTCATCCATTTGCGACAGCAGAGTTTCCAACCTGTGTACTCTTTTCGGCATTTTGCCCCGGAACCAGTCAATGTGGCTTCGGATAATCATTTCACCGGCAAGGCGTGTTTCCGGTGAGGCGTAATCCAGCAAGTACTCCTTAAAAGTCAGTACAGCATTTGGAAGACAGAAGTCTTTAACGAGTCCTTTTTTGGCGTAGCTCATGAAGTTGCAGCCAGTTCTTTCCGCCCTGTAGCAGGAAGTGCAGAAAGAAGGTATATAACCTTTCTGGCAAAGCTCCAGGATAAAGCTGTCCAGTTGGCGCGTATCGCCGAGCTGGAACTGCTGCCGGTTCATAATATGTTCCCGCTCCATCTCCGCATAACCGCCGACTGCGATGCGGGAGCCGGCGTCTGTCTGAGAAACGCCAAGTTTAATCGCTTCCCGCCTCATCTCCGGGTTTTCACGGCAGGTCAGGATAAGCCCGGTGTAAGGCACGGCGCACCTTAAGACGGCGATTACCTTCTTGAAGTCGTCATCGCTGACCAGGTAACGTGACGAAACGGACAGCGGGGTGTTTATCGCCGGCTCCAGTCTGGGAAAGGAAATGGTATGCGGACCTACACCGAATTCTTTCTCCAGGCTGTGGGCATGGCTGATCAGGCCGAGTACCTCGAACCGCCAGTCATAAAGGCCGAAGAGGGCTCCGATGGCGACATCGTCTATACCAGCCTCCTGAGCGCGGTGCAGGGCAAACACCCGCCAGCGGTAGGAGCCTTTCGGTGTATTGACCGGGTGCATCTTCCTATAAGTCTGGTGGTGATATGTTTCCTGGAAAACCTGGTATGTTCCTATTCCGGTTTCTTTAACCCGACGGTATTCCTCGACACTGAGCGGGGGCGCATTGACGTTGACCCGCCTTATTTCATTGCGGCCGTTTTTAGTTTGGTAAATTCTTTCTATCGAGCGGCACATATAATCAACGTCGCTGTCAGGATGTTCACCGCAGACCATAATCAGCCGCTTCTGTCCTTTGGAAGTCATTATTTCAATTTCTTCCCCGATTTCATCCATGGAAAGGGAGCGCCTTTCCAGTTCATTATTGTTTTCACGAAAGCCGCAGTAAGCGCAGTTATTTACGCAGGGGTTGGAGATATATAACGGGGCAAAAAGGACAATCCGGTTGCCGTAAATCTCCTGCTTTATCCAATGTGCTGTCGAGAATAATTCATCGACCAGCTCCTGGTCCCGGCAGTTCAGTAGGACAGCAGCGTCTTCCAAAGAGAGCCCGTTAAGTTCTTTTGCCTTTGCTAAGACTTCCCTGACCTGTGTGCGTTCCGGCGCAAGGGTATTGTTAAGCGTGCTCAAGATCAAATCGTCGTTAATAAAATCTTCCTGTCTTTCGGTTTCTTCATAATGCCTGATTGTTTTCAGGCGTTCTTCACGCCAGGTTTGCTCATTTTGATTCAACTTTATCTGCCTCCTTAAATAATTAGTTTTTTAAGGCATTGACCTCCATTTGGTGATAAGTCTTCATTTTTCTCTTTACTCAGTACTTTTTTTGATCTTGAAAAAACGGGCGCCAGCAACCCCTGGAGTAGTCAGCTCTTCAGGATGAACAATAGCTTCAACCTCTTCCCTGGAGAAAAGCCCGTCTTCGATCAGTAGTTCCGTAACCGGTTTTTGAAGTTCTATTGCCCGGTGAACTATCTCACTTGCTTTTTCGTAGCCCAGGTAGGGGACAAATGCGGTTACGACGGCGTTGCTCCCATCCAAAAGCTCGCGGCAACGCCCGGTGTCAGCTGTAATGCCCCGGATACATTTAATATTAAGAAGCTTTGCGGCGTTGATCAGCATGGTCAAAGACTGCAGCAGGTTATAGGAAATGAGCGGAAGAAAAGCGTTCAGCTCGAGCTGCCCGGAGGCAGCGGCAAGGTTTACACACAGGTCAGCGGCAATAACCTGAAAAGCAACCTGGGTGGTCATTTCAGGGATTACGGGGTTGATCTTGCCCGGCATAATCGATGAACCGGACTGAACCTCCGGCAGTTTCAACTCGCCGAAGCCCGCCCGCGGCCCCGAGGAGAGAAGGCGCAAATCCCCGCATATTTTGGCAAGATTGACTGCAACTGCCTTGATGAAGCCGGAGACTTCCACAAAAATATCTGCGTTTTGGGTGGCTTCAAAGGAGTTCTCGGCACGGGCCAGGCCAAATCCCGTCAAATCACGAAGGATTTCAATTACCCGGAATATATATCGCCGGTTGGCGTTTAAACCAGTTCCTACAGCAGTGCCTCCCATGTTTACCTGGCGAAGCCTTTCTTCTGCTTTGTACAGCCGCCACCAGTCACGGGCAACTGCTTCTGCCCAGGCGCCGAATTCCTGTCCCAATGTGACTGGTACCGCATCCTGCAGTTCTGTGCGTCCGATCTTCAGTACAGTGTTAAATTCTCTTTCTTTCCCCTGCAGCGCATCCTGCAGGCCTGCCAGTGATGAAGAAAGCTCCCGGACAAGTTTGATAGTCGCTATGCGCAGCGCTGTCGGGTATACGTCATTGGTTGACTGACCGAGGTTAACGTGATCGAGGGGGTGTACGATAGAATAATTGCCCTTTTCTCCTCCGAGTATTTCAATAGCCCGGTTGGCAATAACTTCGTTGACATTCATATTGGTTGAGGTTCCGGCTCCGCCCTGGAAAGCGTCGGTCACCATCCAACTAATCAACCGCCCGGCGGCTAGCTCATCTGCAGCCTGGACAATTGCCGGACCGCGCCTTTCATCAAGCAGGCCTGCTTCCATATTGGCCAGCGCTGCTGCTTTTTTCACCAGAGCCATTGCAAAAATAAGTTCCGGATGAACTCCGGTCCCGGAAACTAAAAAGTTTTCCTGAGCCCGCAGGGTATGAATCCCGTAATAAGCTCCAGCCGGAACCGATCTTTCTCCGAGCAGGTCTTTTTCTCTGCGCGTACCGGTTGAATCAATCTTTTCAAGCATAGGGTCACCTCCTTCAATATCCATATAAAAAAGCCCACTTCTGCAAAAAGTGGACTTGGTCAGGCATTTACGCAGATCCTTGATTGCAGGAATACTCCCTTTTCGCAGACGCTTAAAATATTTAGTTAAGATAAAAACGAATCGTTAGGTACAGATGACTGATTTAACGTCGACACTTTCAATACTGCCCAGTTTGCCTGTTAAAGCGCCGATTTGATCAGTATCGCATTCAAAAGTAAGGGCAATGACAGAAACATTTCTTTCCTTGTATGGTATGCCCATTCTTCCAATGATAATGTCAGAGTATTCACTCAGGATGCTGTTTACCTTGGGCGCCGCATTCTTTCGGTCGGTAATCACGATACCGATTACACCTATTCTTTTTTCTTTCATCTGTTCTTCCTCCAATCAGATCATTAATTTACAAAAAAATCTACTTTCCCTTTAGGGGAAAGTAGATTTTTATAAACTGTTCTACAGACCCCTTGGCTTCAGTTTTATACCTTGTTCGCAGGGTTATGCCGGATTATTCCTTTAGTCCTCTTTATAAACTCCCCGTGCCGTATACTTGGTATGGAGAAGGTGATGCGATTTTTCCCCCAGGGGAGCGACCAGGAACTCTTCGTATATCCTTGTTATGGAAGGATTAACATGGGATTTGCGGAGCCCAAGGTCTCTGTCTTCCTGGTACAGCGCTTCCGCTCTTAACCTTCTGATTTCATTATTTACCGGAATGGGCTGTCCGCCGCCGCTGACACAGCCGCCAGGGCAGGCCATAATCTCGATAAAGTGGTACTGGGCTCCCGCCTTGATGCTTTCCAGCAGCTTTCTCGCATTGCCCAGGCCATGCGCTACGGCCACTTTGACATCTCCGATTCCTTCTACCGGTATAGTGGCTTCCTTTATTCCCTGAAGGCCCCTGACAGCCGAAAATTCCACATTGTCCAGGGTCTTTCCGGTTACTACCTCATAGACTGTCCTCAGGGCGGCTTCCATTACGCCGCCTGTTGCGCCGAAAATGGTACCGGCGCCGGTGTATTCTCCCAGCGGGTCATCATAGGAACCATCTTCCAGGTTGGCGAAGTCTATACCCGCCTGTTTGATCATCTTGGCCAGTTCCCTGGTTGTAAGGACATAATCCACGTCCTTATAACCGCTGTCACTCATTTCAGGCCGGTTGCATTCGAATTTCTTGGCTGTGCAGGGCATTACGGATACTACGACCATATCTTTCGGGTCTATACCCGCTTTTTGTGCGTAATATGTTTTAGTAAGCGCGCCGAGCATCTGGTGCGGTGACTTGCAGGTCGAAAGGTGGGGGAGCATTTCCGGGTAGAAATGTTCAATGAATTTAATCCAGCCAGGGCTGCAGCTGGTTATTAACGGGAGCACCCCTCCTTCTTTGACCCTTTTTAGAAGCTCGTTGCCCTCTTCAATGATAGTCAGGTCAGCGGCGAAGTTTGTGTCGAAAACAAGGTCAAAGCCAAGTTTCCTTGCTGCCGCCAGCATTTTCCCGGTAACCAGGGCGCCCGGGGCAAAGCCGAATTCTTCTCCGAGGGCTGCCCTTACCGCCGGCGCGTCCTGAATGGCCACAATCTTTGCCGGATCGGCCAGAGCTTCCCATACTTCTTCGATGTTTTCTTTTTCAGTGATCGCTCCCACAGGGCAGACAACGGAACATTGCCCGCACATAGCGCAGGCGACGTCATTTAAGCTGGCGTCAAAGGCAGGTTCAACCCTTGTCTCGAATCCCCGGCCCTGTGTAAAGATGGCGCTCACGCTTTGAATGTCTTTGCAGACCGTCACGCACCTGCGGCAAAGGATGCATTTGTTCTGGTCCCTTCTTATTGAAGGCGAGAGGTCGTCTATACGGCCCCCGCTCTGTGCGCCGCTGAATCTTACTTCCCTGATTCCCAGTTCTTCGGCTATACTCTGCAGTTCGCAATTGAGGTTGCGGGGGCAGGCCAAACAATCCATGGGATGGTTGGAAATAAGCATTTCCACTGCAAATTTTCTGGCTTTTCGTACCCTGTCATTGTTCGTATGCACGACAAGCCCTTCGCTTGCCGGGAAAACACATGATGCCTGCAAGTTACGGTTACCTTCAATTTCCACCAGACACACCCTGCAGGCTCCGATAGCCTGGACTTCCGCTAAGTAACAAAGCGTAGGGATATGGATGTCGGCCTTTTGAGCGGCTTCCAGTATTGTCGCGCCATCCTCGACCTGCACTTTTTGGCCATTTATGGTTAAGTTAATCATCCCGGGTGTTCACGCTCCTTGTTTCGTATTTGGAAATCTATTCTTCATCCCGCCGGTAGCAATGCAGGCATCTTCTGGCTTCTTCGATTGCCATTTGGACAGGATAAGCGAGAACAACTTCGTTGAAGTTGCTGATTCTTTCTGTTACCGCTATTTGCGGGCTCTCGATTCTCTCCATTTCCTTCTGGTACGCTTCTTCATTGTAGGTAACGGCCATCTTGACCAGATCGTCATGATAGGCGTCTTTAAAGATTCCGTCTCCGCCCAGGAACTTATCGATGGAAAGAGCCGCATTCTTGCCGTCTGCTATGGCTTCCACGACTGTCGCCGGTCCTCTTACATTATCGCCGGCTGCAAAAATTCCTTCTTTGGATGTTGCCAGGTCCGAATTGACATCGAAGGCGCCGCTCTTGGTGACCTGAATCCCGTCGCCGTCCAGGCAGCTTAAATCCGGCGCCTGACCGATCGCGGCGATTACCATATCTGCCGACAGAGCGAATTCGGAACACGGTATTGCCTCCGGTCTGCGGCGCCCGCTGTTGTCGAACTTGCCTAAAGACATGCGTGCGCATTCTATTCCGGTTACCTTCCCATGTGCACTGATTATTCTCACGGGAGCAACCAGGGTTTGAATCTTGATGCCTTCTTTTTCGGCGTCAATAATCTCTTCCTCGTTGGCCGGCATATCTTCTTTTTCCCTGCGGTAGAGGATGGTAACGTCTTTGGCGCCCAGTCTTATGGCGGACCTGGCCGCGTCTATAGCCACGTTTCCTCCGCCGATAACAACTATATTCCCATCTGCTCGAACAGCTTTTTTCAAATTAAGATCGCGCAGGAAGGTTACACCGTCAACAGCGCCCTGCGCATCCTCGCCCGGAATACCCAGTTTTTGTCCCTGGTGCGCTCCGGTCGCCATCAGGATGGCTTTGAAACCCTGGGCAAAAAGCTGCTCCGTAGTTATATCCTTGCCCAGAGCTGTATTCAGTTTAAGTTCCACGCCAAGGTCAGTAATGGCCTTGATTTCCGCATTCAGGATTTCCTTGGGCAGCCTGTATTCGGGAATTCCGACAGCCAGCATGCCGCCGGCTACGGGCAGGGCCTCAAATACGGTTGTCTTGTATCCCTTGCGGGCCAGGAAATATGCCGCAGTAAGGCCGGCCGGGCCTGCGCCGATGATGGCCACCTTGTCGTCCTTGGGTTCAGCCACCGGGGGACGGTAGGGGTCGCCGGAATTCATATCCTGATCGGCTGCAAACCTCTTTAAGGCACAGATAGCTACCGCTTTGTCCAGTTGGTTCCGCTGGCACTTGCTCTCGCAGGGATGCACGCAGACGCGTCCGCAGACAGCCGGGAAGGGGTTGGCCTCTTTGATCAGGGCGATTGCTTCCTTGAATTTTCCTTCACTGATCAGTGTAACGTAACCCCAGGCGTTTTGGTCCGCCGGACAGGCATTTTGACACGGCGCGTCAAACAGGGACGAGCAAACGCCTGCGCGGCAGTAGCCGTCTCTGATATGCTCAAGGTACTCGTGTTTAAAGAATTTCAATGTTGAGAGCACCGGGTTCGGCGCTGTCTGTCCCAGTCCGCACAGGGCCGAATCTTTAATGCGGGTGCAAAGCTCGATCAACCGGTCAATATCTTCCTCTTCGCCTTTTCCCTGTGTGATGCGCTGCAGGATTTCTAAAATTCTCTTTGTTCCAATCCGGCAGGGAGGACATTTGCCGCATGATTCGTCCTGGATGAAATCCATAAAGAACCTGGCGAAGTCCACCATACAGGTGTCTTCGTCAGTGATGATTAGTCCTCCTGAACCGACGATGGCTCCTATTTCAGCCACTGACTCATAATCTATGGGAATATTTAAATGCTGCACCGGGATGCAACCCCCGGAAGGGCCGCCTATTTGGGCAGTCTTGAATTTTTTCTTGTTCTTGATTCCGCCGCCTATATCATAAACGATGTCACCCAGGCTGGTACCCATGGGCACTTCAACCAGTCCGGTGTTGTTTACGTTTCCGGCCAGCGCGAATACTTTGGTTCCTTTGCTCTTTTCCGTGCCGAAACTGGCGAACCAATCCGCTCCATTCAGAATAATGGCTGCTATATTGGCATAAGTCTCCACGTTATTAAGCAAAGTGGGCGAGTTGAAAAGGCCTTTTACGGCAGGGAAAGGAGGCCTTGGCCTGGGTTCGCCTCTTTTGCCTTCAATAGAAGTCATCAGGGCGGTTTCTTCTCCGCAAACGAAAGCTCCCGCTCCAATCCTGATGTCTATGTCAAAGTCAAAGCCCTTATCAAAGATGTTTTTCCCCAGGAAATTATTTTCCCTGGCCTGCTTGATTGCCCACGTCAGCCGTTCGATAGCCAGGGGATACTCGGCTCTGACGTAGACATAACCCTGCTTGGCGCCAATTGTGTAGCCGGCAATTGTCATTGCTTCGATAACACTGTGCGGGTCGCCTTCCAGGACGCTGCGGTCCATGAATGCGCCAGGGTCTCCTTCGTCAGCGTTGCAGACCACGTATTTGGTATCCCCGATGGCCTGGTTGGTGAACTTCCACTTCATGCCTGTTGTAAAACCTGCTCCTCCACGGCCTCTTAAACCGGATTTTATTATCGTATCGATTACTTCCTCCTGTGTCATGGAGGTAAGCGCTTTGTTCAGCGCTTTGTAACCGTCATGCGCAATGTAGTCCTGGATGTTCATGGGGTCGATAATTCCGCAGTTTCTCAGGACAATCTTCTGCTGGTTCTTGAAGAAACTTATATCCTTCATTAAAGGAACAGGCTCGGAAGTGGCCGGGTCCTGATAAAGCAAACGATCTACTATTTTCCCCTTGAGGAGGTGTTCCACAACGATATCTTCCGCGTCATCCGGGGTCAGCTTCTGGTAAAAAACGCCTTCCGGATAAACCAGCGCAAGAGGACCAATAACACAGGAGCCGACACAACCTGTCTCAATTACCTTAACTTCATTTTGCAATCCGTGTTCGTTAATCTTGGCAACAATAGCGTCTCTTATTTCCCGGCAACCTGATGAAACACAGGCTGCGCCGGCGCAAACAAGAAGTTGAGCGCGCCACTCCATTTTTATGCCTCCTCCTACTCGTATTTTTCGAGAATTTCCGTTAATTTAGCGGGTTTGGCCCGTGCATAGACGTCGCCGTTAATCAGCATGGCAGGGGCTAAACCACAGGCGCCAATGCAGCGCACCACGTCCAGGGAATATCTCCTGTCCTCGGTGGTGCCGCCTACTTTGATGCCCAGGTCCTTCTTTATCTTTTCGATTACCCCCTGTCCGCCGCGGACGTAGCAGGCTGTTCCCAGACAGACTCTGATGCTGTGTCTTCCCTTCGGTACCGTAGTAAAGAAGGCATAAAAGGTTATTACACCATAGACTTCATTAAGCGAAACGTTAAGGCCTTGCGCAACTTTCTCCTGCACTTTTTTGGGCAGGTAGCCGAACAGGTTTTGCGCCTTGTGCAGCACCATAATCAAGTCTTCCGGTTTACCGCGGTGCTCGCCGATTATTTTATCTAGTTCGGGGTAAAGCTCTTCCTCGCTTTTCTGAGCACAGAGACATTGATGTTCGCCGTCCATCTTTTTTCCTCCCTCTTTTCATACAACAATTATGTTAAATTTATTATTTAGTCCTCCACGACCTTGCCGTCGATCTGGCTTCTCTTGAAATAGTGAGTGTGAAGGAGATGGTGCGATTTCTCCGAATTGGGTTGTCCCAGGTACTTTTCGTAGATTGCCTTAATCGAGGGGTTCTCATGCGACCGCCTCATCGGCAGAGACTTATCCTCCTGGTACAGGGCCTGGCCTCTGCGGGCCCTCATAGCCATGTCGCTTCCCCAGGGCTGTCCGCCTCCGCCGACGCACCCGCCGGGGCAGGCCATAACTTCAATAAAGTGATATTCACAGCTGCCGTTGGCCAGCTGGGCTGAAATCTTATCCATCAATTTTCTGGCATTGCCCAACCCGTGAGCAACGGCTACCTTTAGCTTAATGCCGTTAACATCGACTTCGGCCTCTTTTCTTCCTTTTAAGCCTCTTACGGGTGTGATATCAAGATTCTCCAGCTCGCGTCCGGTGACCAAAAAATAAGCGGACCTTAAGGCCGCTTCCATAACTCCGCCTGTTGCGCCAAAAATTGTGGCGGCGCCGGTGTATTCACCAAGGGGATCGTCTGCGGGCTCGTCGGGCATTGCTTTCAGGTCGATACCGGCTTCTTTAAGCATCCGGGCAAGTTCCCGGGTGGTCAGGACAAAGTCGACATCCTGGAAACCGCTGTCTTTCATTTCGTCCCTCAGCGCCTCGAACTTTTTGGCAGTGCAGGGCATAATGGAAACAGAAACTATTTTTTCCGGCGCAATTCCTTTTTGTTCAGCATAATAAGTCTTGGATAAAGTGCCGAACATCTGCTGCGGTGACTTGGCGGTGGAAACATGTTTTCTTAAATGAGGGTAAAAAGTTTCCATAAATTTAATCCAGCCAGGGCTGCAGGATGTAATTACAGGAAGATCTTTACCTGCTTTAATTCTTCCGACTACCTCGGTCCCCTCTTCCAGGATGGTTAAGTCTGCAGTGAAATTTGTGTCAAAAACAGCGTCAAAATTAAGCCTTCTTAAAGCGGCGTGCATTTTCCCTGCTACGAGTGTTCCAGTCTCCATCCCGAATTCTTCTCCCAGCGATGCCCTTATTGAAGGCGCTTCCTGAACAACCACGTGCTTGTCGGGGTTGTTCAACGCTTCCCAAACCGCTTCCACGCTGCTGTTTTCGTAGAGAGCGCCGACGGGGCAATAGACAGTGCACTGCCCGCAATTTACACAGGGGCTGTTCCCCATGCCTTCGCCGCTGGCGGTTGTAATTACAGTTTCAGAACTTCTTTCAGCAAAAGTTAACGCGTTTACTGTCTGGATTTCCGAGCATACCTGTACGCACCTGCCGCAAAGGATGCATTTGTTAGGATCTCTGACGATCGCAACGCTGGTGGTGTCGATTGGTTTCTTGTCCGTAAATTTCGGATATGTTAACTCCCTGATGCCCAAATTGGCCGCCACTTCCTGGAGTTCGCATTTGCCGTTTTTAATACAGGTCAGGCAATCCATATCGTGGTCGGAAATGATCAGTTCGACTACTTCTTTTCTTGTGTTTCTTGCCCGCGCGCTGTTCGTTTGCACATTCCAGCCATTTTCCAGGGGTGTTGTGCATGCCCGTGTTAAGGCAGGAAGCCCCTCGACCTCGACGACACAGACCCCGCAAGCTCCCGTCGGAATGAGGTCCGGGTGGTGGCATAAGGTTGGAATGTTAATGCCTAAAGTTTTTGCCGCGTCAAGGATGGTTGTTCCTTCTTCAAACTCTATTTCTATGTTGTTTATCCTTGCTTTTTCCATCTTCTGTTTCTTTAACCCCCTTTAGCATAGTTATCTGCTAGTTATTTAACATGCTGCAGCAATTGGTCCTGGAAATTCTTTAATGCGCTCGAAATAGGAGTATAAGGGGCCTGACCTACCGGACAGAAAGAAGTATCGCGCATTACCTTGGAAATTTTTAAAAGCTGGTCTAAATCACCCTTCTCCCCTACATTAGAAGCCAGTTGATCAATAATTTTTACCAGCAACGACGTGCCAACCCGGCAGGGGGCACAGTGACCGCAGGATTCGCGGTTGTAATAGTGCAGAACATTTTGCAGTACGTCGACAACATCAGCGTCTTCATCCATAACCAGGGCAGCGTATTTTTTAAGCACCGTATTCTTGGACAATCTTTACCTCCTCCATTCCCAATTGTTAAGTTTTGTAGCTTTGTATACAAATATCACTTTCTAATTTACCCTAAATCGTGATTTCCCGTCAAGGTATTTCTTAATCTTTTGTGCTACAGCATAATAGGCGTTTGTTAGAGCTTTTGGACTACAGCATAAGTTGTAAATTAATTGCTGGCATTAAAAGCTGGAAGTTACTATTCACAGTCCTATTTAATTTTCATTCATGACATAGAATGTTCTTTATCAAATAAATAACATCACCTATTCAATAGAGAAAAGG
>DOTD01000035.1 GCA_003513005.1 Desulfotomaculum sp. | reverse complement strand
GGGGTGACGCCCCCGGCCTATGAGGCGCCGGCTGCCGTTCCCCCCCGGGCGCCAGGAGGGGGAATCAGATTGGGCACCGGCTCTTCCCCCACACCCCGCAGAACTGGCGCGGTCGACCGCTGGAGAGCCATGAGGTCATCGTCAACCTCATCACCAACACCACAACCACTACGGATCTGAAGGTTCAGGGCCAACTTGACACCAATCCGTACCCGGCCGGCATTAAGGTATCAGACACCGAACTGGCTGCTGTCCAACTGGAGCGCTCGGACTTTCATGGTGATTGGAATTATGTCATCCGGCCACATAGTTGAAAAAAGTTATTTTCTCGCGACTCCTTAGTTCATCATAACAGTGTGTATAAAGAAATAATGGATGTAATCCAATCTGTTGATGCTGATAGATTTAGAACGAAAGTCAGTAAGGAAAAGACAATGAAGGGCAAGCTATTGTATAACCCAGATGCATTAAATCGAGAATTCAAACGTCTTTTTAAGCAAAGAGATTGGAAAGATGTTCGATATTCTTATTATGTTACAACAAACTACTCAATTATGCAAGAATTAATTACTTTGTCTTTAGAAAGACAAAAGGAGTTTCTAATTGAAAAAGGATTTACTTCTCCGATTTACTCATATAAACAGACAGATTTTGTAAAAGATAATATTACCATAGAAGTTCAGTTTGGAAAGTATGCATTCGTGGCTTATGACTTGTTTGTAAAGCATTTATTATTTTACAGTGGTGGTGTAATAAATGTTGGGATAGAAGTTTTACCCATGAAGTCTATGCAGTCAGAAATGTCAACAGGGATTGCATATTATGAAAGGGGAAGTCTATAACGTACTTAGACATGGCAGAAATAATCCACCCGTTCCTTTACTTATAATAGGGGTTGCGCCTTGAATAAAGAAAGAGCCACTTGGTTGTACGGCTTCATTTTAAGTTTTGGAGATCACGTCGAAGTTCTGGAACCAGTCAGTCCAAGGCAGAGGATAAAGGAAGCAGCAGCAGCAAAGATAACTAAGCTGTACGAATAGAAAAAAATTCTTTAATAATTTTATGGGTGAAATAAACGTGACATACTGATGTCAGGTTTATTTCTGTATAATCAAAAAAGTAAACAGGGTTTTAAAACGGCGCGAGAATAAAAAATAGGGAGGTGAACCGGGTGTGACAGGAATAATCTCCGGATAATCCGAAACGATAATGTTTCAAAAAGCTTAAATTAAAGGAGTTCGTTTACCATGAAAATAGAATTAAAAACAATCGAAGAAAAACAAATAGCCTATATTGCTCAGACAGGCCCGGCGGAAGAAATGGGCATACCGTTCGGAGAAATCTTAACGTGGGTGATGAAGAAAGGTCTGCGGATGGCTGGGCCGCCACTTTCCATCTACCCCAACCCGGAAAAAGTAGCCCCGGAAGAAATGGAGTATGAGGCAGGAGTACCAGTTGTTGGAGAAGTCGGGGAAGAAGGCCGGATAAGAATCAAGAAGGTCCCTGCGCAACAAGTTCTTGCCACCATCCATAAAGGTCCCTACAAAGAAATAGAACCGGTGTATAAAGCTTTAATGGAATATATTATGAAAAACGGTTACGAGGTAGTTGGAGCGCCTATGGAAATATATATAAACGATCCTGGGGAAGTCTCCGAGAACGAATTGCTGACCGAGGTGCAATTCCCGGTGCGGAAAAAATAAGCCAGGCGCAATGCAAAAAAGATGAATACAAGAACAGCTTGTCAAAGGACAACAGAAAAAAGGGGATGGGCGAGGCCCTGCTTTATGCAGCGGAGGAAGACGCCAAAAGCCTGGGAGCAAAAGGAATTGTTGCCTGGGGCATCTCATTTCCGTTTTGGATGAAGGCATCCTGGTTCAAAAAGCACGGTTACCGGAAGGTTGATCGGGCAGGCATCCAGGAGTTGCTGTGGAAACCGTTCACTGAGCAGGCCGCGCCCCCCAAATTAGTCAGGCAGAAGAAGAAACCGGAGGCGATGCCCGGCAAAGTGGTCGTTACTGCCTTCAAGAACGGGTGGTGCCCCGCTCAAAACCTGGTCTATAAACGGGCGAAGAGAGCGGCGGCTGAGTTTGGGTATAAGATGGTCTTTTACGAAGTAGATACATTCGATGGAAAAGCATTCCTGGAATAGGGTATCTCCGATGCTTTGTTCATCGACGGCAGGCAAATCAGGACGGGGCCGCCCCCAAGTTATGAAAAAAAATATATTGAGTGGAGTATTGGGGACCTTAAAGGATGGAATATTGGTCTTCCAGAAAAAGCAAAAGGCCGAATCGAAGCTAGAAAAAATAAAATACTTAAAGACCAGAATTTAGTTGCAGCATTAGGTTTTCCATTAAAGAAAAGGGAGAATAATCCGCTTACCTATGTAGCACCGGAAATACGAAGAAAACTTCCACAAAGGACTATTATTGCAAGTTCTCAACCATATGTTCCAGAACCTGTCCTTGAATTGGAAGAATATGATAACATTATAAGTATTATTAAACGGACTGCAGTATTGTTAGAGAGAAGTCCACAGGCTTTTAAAGAAATGGATGAAGAAAATCTTAGAGATCAGTTTTTAGTTCCTCTCAACAGCCATTACGAAGGACAAGCAACTGGTGAAACCCAGGTCTTCGGCAAAGTCACGCTAAACGCCAATCAGTGATAGAGCAAGCTCTTGATTCCACCCAAATTTACGTATGGTGCTGGCAATTTTCTTTAATCCATGCAGATTCAAAAGACTGATTGCCAAATTGCGAATAGAGGCAAACACACGAGGCTCCGAACCTATCCTTATTTGAGAACGGTCTTCATCAAAGATGACATCCCGAACCCAATGCAGGGAATTCTCAATTGACCATTGACCACGAATTATTTCCAGCAACGCCTGTGAATCCGCTTCTTCAGCAGACAGGCTGGTAATGTAAAATTGGATATCTTTCTTCGGCTTTTCGCCGTGCAAGTTCGTGAATAATCTTTCCACCCTGGCAAACTGGGTGGCATACGGGAAATTTGTCTGCCCCTTTTTTACGGGAACAGTTTTGATGGTGCGTTTCTCAATTCGTCCGTGCCCTTTTTCCAGTGTTTGGTATGGAGGGGGAAAAATCCTCATTCTTGATGCTCTTGATGGTCTCAAAAAGGTTTCCCTGGTTAAAGTTTTACCGGAAAGACATAATCAGCTTTTTTATCTTCAACAATGAACCGGGCATGTTCTACCTGTGTATGCATAGCATCGGCGGCGCCGACCCTGCCTTCCAGGTCCATCGGTTTCAAATGGGGCTTGAATGCAGTAATTTCGTTGCTTTTTTTGTCCACCTGTCGCTGGCCGATAACTGTTTTAAACAATGAAAAAC
>DOTD01000034.1 GCA_003513005.1 Desulfotomaculum sp. | reverse complement strand
CATTATTTAGTGGTACTGGCAATTATTGCCTCCTATTTGATTTTCTGGGGGATGAAATAAGTCAAGTCCCGAATTCACTAATCCGGGACTCTAATTAAATATAATATTTTAACTACTCCCGATATCTCTATCAATCACAAAATATCATGATAGCAGATATTGGGGGTGAAGCTGAAAATTTGGGGTAAAAAAAGGCTTTAGCGGAGGCTCAAAAGAGTTTCCGAGAGGGTACATTACTATCTGCGGAGGTGAAAAAAATATGAGTACGTTTTGTGAAACAGATCTTCCCGGCATAGGAAGAAAATTTCAGATTTCAACCCGAAGCGGGGATAAGTTAGTCATAGTGGTTCACGACGACGGAAAACGCGAGATGCACCATTTTGACTATAATGACACGGATGACAGCATATCAATGGTTACTCTTGATGATTCCGAGGCCCGTCGCATAGGAGCTATACTTGGAGGCATGGTTTATATGCCCAGAGCCCTGGAATCGGTGGATGTGGCTTTTGACGATGTAGTTGTTGAATGGTTCAAGGTTGAGACAACATCCAAGGGCGCCGGAAAAACGATAGGTGACCTTGGTATCCGTAAAAGAACCGGGGCAGCAGTCATCGCTATTATAAAAAAGGGTAAAGAGAAGGTTATCAACCCCGGGCCTGAACAAATTATTTATGAAGGGGCTACTCTTGTGATTCTTGGTGAAAGGGGACAGGTAAAAGCATGTAAACGGCTTGTAAATGAAGGGAGTATTTGATGGAGCAAAATATTCTTTTCGAAATTGGAATTGCAATCTTTATTATAGCCATTGCCGGGCTTCTGGCTGCCCGACTAAGGTTTTCGATAGTGCCTTTGTTGATTTTAGCCGGACTGGCTGTGGGGCCGCACATGCCCGAGTTTCCGAATATAGATTTAAGATTTATAAAAAGCGCTCCCTTAATAGACTTTATGGGACAGCTCGGAGTGCTGTTTCTTATGTTTTACCTTGGCCTTGAATTCTCAGTGAGCAGGCTATTTAAGGCCAGCAGCGCTATTTTTAAATCCGGATTAATTTACATGGCAATAAACTTAACAATTGGGCTTGTGTTTCCATTTCTTCTTGGTTGGCCAATTAAAGAGGTTTTGGTAGCCGCAGGTATTATGACCATATCTTCAAGTGTCATTGTCGCTAAGCTGCTGGTTGAATTAAAAAGGACTGTCAGGCCTGAAACAGAGATGATTCTAGGCTTGATGATGTTTCAAGACGTTTTTATGGCAATTTACTTGTCTATAGTATCAGGACTGGTATTAACCGGATCGACTTCACCGGTAATGGTCTTAAAAACAGCATTAATAGCGCTGGGATTTATAACCTGTGTACTGTTTTTGGGTCATAAACTAATTCCTGTTTTAAACCGCCTGCTTGACATTCCCTCTGATGAAGTGTTTATGTTGTTGCTGTTTTCCTCGTTGATTCTTGTAGCTGGTTTCTCAGAATTACTATATGTAGCCAAAGCTATAGGCGCGTTGCTGGTCGGATTAGTTTTAGCTGAAACTGAACACCTTGAGAGGATAGAACATTTAATAGTTCCATTTAGGGATTTTTTCGGCGCCCTCTTTTTCTTTAGCTTTGGGTTAAGTATAGATCCCTTGTTGTTGCCTGGCGCGGTATGGCCTGTAATAATAGCTGTGCTGCTAACGGTTATTGGAAATTTTGTTTCCGGTATGATTTCGGGGCGCGCATCAGGATATTCACATCGGGCTTCATCCAATATTGGATTAACAATTACATCAAGAGGAGAGTTTTCAATTATTTTGGCGGGTTTGGCAAAGGCAGGATCTTTATTGCCTGTCCTGCAATCTTTTGCTGCACTCTACGTGTTAATTCTAGCTGTGCTGGGACCGCTGTTAACAAAAGAATCGAAGTGGATTTATATAAAATTAAGCCGTTTATTCAGGTGGCCCCCTATAAAGGAGAGAAGCAAAGCATAAACAATCAAAGTATCTTTTTTAAAAAGCATTGTTTGCTATTTCAGCATATGCGCCAAGTAATCCCTGACAATACTGTCGCCATAATCCTTTGAAGGAGCCCAACGGCCGCCCAGATCCTCGACGTATTGCAGTTTGCCCGCATTACCGGAACTAAGTACCGCATTCCTGCGCGGGTCTAAATCTTTAGCCCCTGCCGGCAAATCGCCGCCGTAAAAATATACGTGCCAGTGTT
Organism: Desulfotomaculum sp.; assembly: GCA_003513005.1. Taxonomy (NCBI): domain Bacteria; kingdom Bacillati; phylum Bacillota; class Clostridia; order Eubacteriales; family Desulfotomaculaceae; genus Desulfotomaculum; species Desulfotomaculum sp. Next base: position 1,271 of record DOTD01000034.1, on the reverse strand, counting down.
GGAATTGGGCTTCGATACCATCCGAGGGACTTTCAAAGGAAGCGCCGGGTTTTCCGCCGAATGTTCCAAGTCCGCAAAAGTTATTCTGACCAGGCTTCACATCGCCGCCGAATTTCCAAAATGCCGTTTCTTTGCAGGATTGGGCAAAGACGGCGTCCCAGCGCAATCCGTACTTTTTTCCCATGTCTATATAAATATCAATATAATCAGGCGCATGGACATTTTTTGAATGTAAAAAAGAACGTGCCCGGTCCGCAGCCGCTTTACCCTCAACTTTTGCAGGTGTTTTATTCAATAAAGGTTTTAGGGGTATTCCCAAAGCGGATACCAGCCCGCTGGTTATAGCTTTGGCCAGGCCGTCGATAAAACCGGAATCTTTAAGTTTTTTTGAGTCATTCGGGCTGTCGATAAAAAGGTTTTCGAGCAGGACAGCAGGCATCCTGGTATCACGCAGGACTGCAAAGTTGGCTTTTTTCCCACCCCTGTCCGGAAAGCCGGCCTTTTTATAATAACCGGCGACTGTATTATGAATAACCTGCCGCAGCTTTTCAGTCTGCTGAGAAGCTTTAGTATGGACATAGCTTTCAAAGCCTGTTCCGCCGCCTGCATTTATATGTATGGAACAGAAGTAATCTGCCTGCAGATTATTGGCAATATTACATCTTTCCTTGAGAAGCAAGTATATGTCAGCAGTCCTTGTTAAACTGGCGTTAACTTCATAAGCGGACAGCCTATCAACCACTTTCTTGCTGATCTCAAAGTTCAGATTTTTTTCTTTCAGGCCATTGCCGACGGCCCCGCTGTCCTTTCCCCCGTGCCCGGGGTCGATAATTAATTTGATCATTTGCAAACCTCATTTACTGGTAATTTTTGGTATTATATGTAACTAATGGTTCATATGTGATTATGTTTACGGCAAACATGAGCACGTAGGCAGTTGACCTCTTCAATACTGTTAAAAAGAAGCAACAAAAGTAGTAACATCAGAAAGCTTTGAATATATTAAACAAGTTATAGATTGGCTGGTTGCAAATGGCAATTCCCTTAACTGGGAATAAACAATAATACTACAGCGATGGATCTCTTGATAGCTCTTTGACAATATCATAACAGCTTCCTTCTGTCACCGTGGTCGCTGCTTTCGGTAATCCAACAACTACGATTAAAGAAAAATATAGTGGACAGCGAAGGACTTTTATGCGATAATACTTCCAGGGTTCGGCGAAGACGTTGATATACAAGTAAATCAGGGGAAGGAAAAACTTCCGGAC
>DOTD01000033.1:43314-49035 GCA_003513005.1 Desulfotomaculum sp. | reverse complement strand
TATAACGAGAACGGTCGGTTATTCCAAGTAGAATATCCTGGAGAATATAATATAAGAAAAATATCATATGACAGAAATGGACGGGTGGATCAAATACAAGATCCGTCCTTCCCTAACCAATACTGGGATATGTATGATTATGATAATAATGGTAATATTGTCGGCATCTCATCGTGGTGGGGATATGAAAATCTTATTTACGATGACAATAATAGGCTATCGTATTGGGGTTACACCACACTGGGAGGAAGCGCTTATAATGAACAGTACACCTACGACTCTGCCGGCAATGTTATTCAAGTAGCAAGAAGTAGTGGGGGTAACAGTACTTTTACATATAATAACGCTGACCAGATTACATCCGCCGGCTTTACCTACGATAATAGAGGAAACCTAACATATGACGGAATCAATAATTATACCTATGATTCGGAGAATAGATTAACCAATGTTAGTTATAGCGGAGGCAGCGCCACTTATACATATTATGCAAACGGGCTTAGAAAGAGCAAGAGTGTCAATGGTATAATAACAAACTACCATTATGACAATTTTGGAAATCTGGTGCGTGAAAGCAATAGTTCAGGAGTTACGAAAAAACTTTATTGCTATTCTCCAGAAGGCAAACTTATATGTGAAAATATCAATGGAAGTTCGTATTTTGTTCACGATAATTACCGGGGAGATGTTGTCACATTAACTGATGAGGATGGTGATATCCGCGCCCAATATTACTATGATCCCTGGGGCAATCAATTATCATATTCCGGGACAGTTACACAGCCGTTCAGGTATGCCGGTTATTATTACGATGAAGAAACGGGACTTTATTACTGCAAGGGCAGGTATTACAGCCCAAGGTTGAGAAGATTCTTGACTAGGGATTCTTTACAATCAATTACAGATCCGATGACGCTTAATCCATATGTTTATGTAAAAAATAATCCTGTAATTTTGGTTGATCCTTCAGGCAATTGGCAAGAAGGGGATGAAAAATTTCCAAAAGCAATACAAGATGAAATAAAGAGATTGACTATTTTGTACAACAATGCTAAAACAAAAGCTGAAAGGGACGCAATTCGTAATAAAGCCAATCTCCAAAGGGAAATCGGAAGGCAACAACTAGCAAACAATTTGCTTTTGAAAAAGATAGGTGCCGGTCTGGAATCTGGAGCTCGGGAAGTAATTAATAGTTATGATGTAGGGGACGCCTTATTAGATATTGGACAAAGAAAAGGTGAAGCCTATCGAGCAGCCGTATGTCTAGAAGATCCATCGAAAGCCCTTATTAAGGCTGGCTCGAAAGGTGTAAAGTTTGCAAAAGCTGTTCCATATATAGGTTGGGCAGCTTGGATACCCGATGCGGTTGATTTTGGTAAAGGTTTTATGAAGGGATTTAATTCCTTATGATCGATAGAATATTAAAATCAAAATCATTACTAATTTTAATTGCTTTAATTTTTTCTACCCTTGCGGGATTGGTTGTATCTAATCTCTTACTCGGTAAGCCCATGCCTTACCGAGACAATATGTTTTGGAAATATACTGTTTTTCTTAATGCTTCGCTATTAGTATTCACAATTTGTTTTTATATAGACAAAGTTTTACCTATTATACCTAACCTAATTAAATTTGTATCATTAATTTTTTTTATGTCGATACCGTATTTTATAATTCTTGTTATTTTAAAACCTTTACCCATCAGCTACATTCTAGAAATTGTACCTGCACAAATAATATTGTTAGCTGCAGGTTTTATATGGCATGTAGCAACTGAAATAGACAAAGATTTAGAAAAAAAATTTTTTATGTTACTATTATAGGTGCTTTAATTGGTTTTATAGTAGGTGCTATATTAGGGGCATTAGGGTTGCCAAATTTGATAATTTTCGCTTCAGTTGCTTCATGTATTTTAATTTTATCTTTACTATTATTTAAAAAATCAAAAATGCAGAAGATGTCTGAGCAAAAAAAAGAACTGAAAACAGAGCAAGAAACTAATTAAACGATCAAGGGGCTACCTCTTGAAGAGTTACCCCGCTGTTCAAAGTGCTACCTATGTCAAGAACACGGATTTAACAGTTAAGCAGCCCATCAGGTATGCCGATTATTAAGTGTAGAAACAGGACACATCCGGGTGCTCATTAATCCACGTTATATATTAACTATCAGCTGGTCCCACAGCTTTGGCAGGCTATTTCTATGGCCTTATTTATCTGCTTTCCTACCTTCTTCAGCTTCATTGCGGATTCCCAAAAGGTATATTTGTGCCCAGGCAAAAGAAACGCAAATCCAGTATCGCCCACTGCACAAAGCCTCCAGTAATAATACGGGAGGTTTTTATGTTTTCTCTTCTGCTCGTAGTTGACAGAATAGAAATCTTATGATACATATATTTTATTCCCATGGAGGGAAGATATTAAGCCATGAAGGTTAACTACTTGTGGATAAGTGTTTGCCTTGATGGTTTTTTTATATATTTGGAAAAAACTGAAGAAAAACTGCTCAAGGAGGTGAATAAACAGATACTCTTTGGCATTTATCAACTGTTAATCACAAATATTAATTTCGGAGGAAAAAGATATGGCATGTTTTCTTGTACCCATGGGTGAGGCTATTGTAACCACCGTTGTGAAGAAAGTTATAGAGAAGAATGAAAGGGAAGCCGGAGTGAAAGAGGGTTCTCAAACACGAGTAAGTTGGAGCCGTAAATTAAGCTGGCTGAACAGACTATTGTGGGGCGGAGTTTTACTGTTGGCGCTTGAACATATTTGGCATGGGGAAGTTGTCCTATGGCCGCCTTTCTTAACGGCAATGAATAATCCGGCTGACGTAGGCCCGATGCTTCATGAGGTCGCGACAATCGGTACGGGAATGGCGGTATTTGTAACAATTGTTTGGTTAATCATGATTTCAATTGCCGATCAAAAAGCCAAGGCTATTAATCCTGCAGTAGAAGCTAAAGCCGAATTTGACGCCTGATGGAGGATGAATTATGTTCTTTATAATTACTGCGTTAGCAGCTATAGTTGCGACTATCGTATGGTATGTTAACGCTCCGGAAGATAAATATAAGCTTGATTTATTATGCTTTATATATTGGGGAGCAACACTCATGTGGTTTGTTGACCACGTGATGGCCTTTTTAACCGAAGGCGGGGAATTTTTCGAAATAACACTTGACGCAACTATGCTGGGAGTTGTTGTTGTTCTCTTTGGTCTCATAGTTTGGTTGATTGCGCTGTTAATCAGCGACCCAAAGAAAGTTTTTCATAAACTCTTGAAAAACTAAACTGTTTTAGTTCAAATCCGACAGCACCCCCCTGTGCATATGCGGAAGAACAAGCCTCCGGCAATCATGCCGGGGGCTGATTTTTTTAAGCCCCTGCTCCGTTATATTGTTTATTGATTATTATTGCTATGTTCCGCCGTATGAATAAACTGTACCCGGCGGTCTATTTAACCTTAAATCAAGGTCAAGGGCTTTCAACATAAAAAGAACGCTGTGCTCCCTGACTTCGGATTGGATATCCGCGTTTATTAAATCCATTAAATCCGGGATCAGCGGCTCAAGTTTTTGGAATAGCCTGACAGCCACATACTGCCTGTATATCTCAGGCAGCATAAACTCGTAGGCATGAATCATTTCATGCAGCAGCGTCACGTTCAGCATATCTTCGTCAGCAGTCCGGCCGGGATCAATGGTTATTGTCCTGGTACTGCCGCTGCACATGCCGGAACAGTTGTCAAGCTTATCCAGCTTAAATATCCAGCAGTCGATGGTAAAATCAGCGTCAGATATTTCCGTTTCAACTTCAGCTTCCAGTCCGCCGTCCGGATCAGTTCTAAACGCGGGCAGTTCTTTTATGTAACCGCTCAACAGCATATCCTGGAAATATTTTTCGTCATATTCATATGCTTTGGCGGCTAGATTAATTTCTCCCCTGGTCCTGTAGTTCCACCACTCGCGATAAGTTTTGTCGTCTTCTAAAGATACTATGGTAAGCAACTGGTCAATGGCGTCCAAATATTTACCTTCCCTGACCAAAGAAATTATTTCATCTTTCCGGTCATCTGCTGACAACAATTGCGAAAACCCCCTTTATTTATTTGTGCCAAACGCTCAGCAAAGGACTCCAAAGGGCTCGGAGCCTTTAACTGTTTGCTGCTTCTTCTAGTTGAGATGTGCAGTTGGGGCAGCGAACTGCTTTTAATGAAATTGTTGAAAAGCAGAAAGGGCATTCCCTGGTAGTCGGTTCCACAGTCTTTTCCTTTCTTTTAAGGCGGTTAAACTGCCTCACAATCAGGAAAATTATGAAAGCGACAATTATAAAGTCAAGGATTGTATTGATAAAAAGACCGTAATTAATTGTGGCTGCACCGGCAGCCTGCGCTTGGGCAAGGGTTTTATAGTGCGTGCCCGACAGGTTCACAAAAAGGTTGGAAAAATCCATTTTGCCGAGTAAAAGGCCTACCACCGGCATGATAATGTCATTCACCAGCGAGGTAATAATTTTGCCAAAAGCCACTCCTACAATTATGCCGACTGCCATGTCCAAAACATTGCCCCGTGCTATAAATTCCCTAAACTCTTTCAGCATATTACACCTCCTTTTAACTATTTGATTTGATTTGATTTGATTTGATTTGATTATTAATTCTCCAGGACTTTAAAAAATCCTACAAATTCCATCCGGGTTTGCTAAAATGTTAACTTTGGGTACAGGACCCGCCAAATTAATAAAATACCCCTTGACCCAAACTAATTTCATTTAACATGGTAAGTCATCTCGTGTTTGACAGCCGCCGGAAAGCTCATATATACTGCAATTAAACGGATGGCTGACTTCCGACGACCGGGCCAAATACAGGCTTGAATGTTTTTACTCCTTAATATTTTTTAAGTTTGCCTTCCACCTGGGAGGTTTAATTTTTTTGTTCCCGGAAGTGATATTTTTTAATGACAAAAGTTGAAGAGTCCCTGGGCTTAATCAGCATTGCCAGGGGAACCGGGGAAGCTGACCTTTACATTGACGGCGGCAATTTGGTAAATGTGCTCAGCGGGGAAATATACCCGGCGAACATTGCTGTCTGGAATGGAAGGATCGCCTATGTAGGGCTGAGCAGAAAAATGGTCGGGTCAAATACACGGGTGATTGACGCCGGCGGCTATTATCTTTGTCCCTGTCTGATCGAAGCGCATTTTCACCCCTGGTTTGTTTACAACCCGGTCAGCATCATGGAGGTTGCCCTGGCCAGCGGCACAACCACTTTGCTCTGTGATAACCTCATTTTATACATCAACCTTGGCGCCGAACGGTTTCTAAAAATATTGAAGGCTCTGGACAACTATCCTTTAAGACTTTTATGGACAGCAAGGGTTATGTCCCATTCACCTTATCCAGGTGAAGAGGAATTTTTTTCGATAGAAAACTTGAGGAAAGTCTTTTTCGACCCCCACATCCTGAAAGTGGGTGAGTTTACCCAGTGGCGGACGCTTATTGAAGGGGACAATAACCTGGTTGAAAAAATCAACCTGGCTTTAGAAGCGGGGCTGGGTATTGACGGTCATACCGCGGGAAGTTCCTACGAACTCCTTAATGCAGTTGTCGCCGCCGGTGTCGGATCATGCCATGAAGCAATAACGGCTGATGAAATCGCCAACAGGGTGCGCCTGGGGTTATGGACAATGCTGCGTTACAGTTCTCTGCGTCCGGACCT
>DOTD01000033.1:41471-42994 GCA_003513005.1 Desulfotomaculum sp. | reverse complement strand
TCCATAACGGAGCCTGACTGGGGTGAAATCGGCCTGTACAGCCGGCTTCCGTCCATTGATTTGGTAGCAAATCCGGCGACTTACCGGGTCCCGGGGTCACAGGATGAAGCTTTCCCGGTTATCGAGCTAATCTCCGGGGCTATCACCAGGCGGCAGGACAGGTTCTTGAATGAACGGGAAGGGTATCTGGAGAGGGAGGACGATCTGCTGTACTACGCCCTGATCAGCAGCTGCTCAAACCAGGTTACAAATGGGCTTATCAGCAGCCGCGGCCTTGGCCAATTTGAGGCTCTTGCCACCACACTTTCCAGTTCTTTAAATCTCTTCGTTGTCGGGCAGGATTTTTCGGCAATGGCCCGTGCGGCTTCAAAGGTTGTAGAAATGGGAGGAGGAATAGCCCTTATTGAAAAGGGGGGAATCTCATTTTCTTTTCCCCTGAAACTGGCGGGCGTAATGAGCACACAAAGTTTTGCCGAAGCAGCCGTAAAAATACAGGAGCTTGATGAAAAGGCAAGCGCTCTGGGCTACAAATACAATGACATATGCTTTTCGCTTTTATTTCTGACCTGTGATTCCCTTCCCGTTTTGAGAATAACTGCTTCGGGAATTATTGATGTTAAAAACAAAAGGACGGTTGTCCCCAGCCGCAAATTAAACCCTGGAGAATGCAGATGACCCTGATAAAGATGTGCACGGGCATTACTCTCAGCGGGATATCTTTTACCCTATTCTTCTGTTCCCGGAGGTAAAAATTTTTTGAAAACAGCGAAAGTTGAAGAGTCTCTGGGTTTAATCAGCGTTGCCAGGGGAACCGGGGAAGCGGATCTTTACCTTGACGGCGGCAATTTGGTAAATGTGTTCAGTGGGGAAATATACCCGGCAAATGTTGCTGTCTGGAATGGAAGGATCGCCTATGTAGGACTGAGCAGAAAAATGGTCGGATCAAATACTCGGGTGATTGACGCCGGAGGCTGTTATCTTTGTCCCGGTTTGATCGAAGCGCATTTTCACCCCTGGTTTGTTTACAACCCGGTCAGCATCATGGAGGCAGCCCTGGCCGGCGGCACTACCACAATACTCTGTGACGGCCTCATTTTTTATATCAGCCTCGGCGCCGAACGGTTTCTAAAGATGTTAGAAGCCCTGGAAAACTACCCTTTAAGACTTTTTTGGACAGCCAGGATTGCACCTCAGTCCCCTTATCCCGAAGAAACGGAATCTTTCTCTATTGAAAACTTAAAAAAAGTCTTTCTCGACCCCCATGTCCTGAAAGTGGGTGAGATTACCCGGTGGCCGATGCTTATCCAGGGGGACGGAAGCCTTGTCGAAAAAGTCAACCTGGCTAAAAAAGCGGGACTGGGTATAGATGGACATACAGCAGGCAGTTCCTACGAACTGCTTAACGCAGTAGCCGCCGCCGGTGTAAATTCATGCCATGAAGCAATAACCGCCGATGAAATCGCCGACAGGGTACGCCTTGGCTTATGGACTATGCTGCGATACAGTTCTCTGCGTCCGGACCT
>DOTD01000033.1:0-41115 GCA_003513005.1 Desulfotomaculum sp. | reverse complement strand
TCCATAACGGAGCCTGACTGGGGCGAAATCGGCCTGTACAGCCGGCTTCCGTCCATTGATTTGGTAGCAAATCCGGCGACTTACCGGGTCCCGGGGTCACAGGATGAAGCTTTCCCGGTTATCGAGCTAATCTCCGGGGCTATCACCAGGCGGCAGGACAGGTTCTTGAATGAACGGGAAGGGTATCTGGAGAGGGAGGACGATCTGCTGTACTGCACGCTGATCGACCGCTGCTCAAAATGGATTACAAACGGTTTTGTCAGCGGCCTGGGCCAATTCGAGGCCCTTGCCGCCACATTGTCCACTTCATTAAATCTCCTCGTTGTCGGGCAGGATATTTCGGCGATGGCCCGGGCGGCTTTAAGGGTGGTGGAAATGGGAGGAGGAATAGCCCTTATTGAAAAAGGGGGAATTTCTTATTCTTTCCCCCTGAAACTGGCGGGCGTAATGAGCGATCAAAGTTTTACCGAAGCAGCCGCAAAAATACAGGAGTTTGAAGAAAAGGTAAGCGCTTTGGGCTATAAATACAATGACATATGCTACACACTTTTATTTCTGGCCTGTGACTTTCTTCCCTTTTTAAGAATAACCGCTTTGGGAATAATTGATATAAAAAACAAAAGGACGATTATCCCCAGCCGCAGAATTAAAATAAACCCTGGAGAATAAAGATGAGCCTTTCCAGTCGTTTGGACACTATAGCAGGTTATATCCTGCAGGGATCCACTGTTGCAGACATAGGCACGGACCATTTGCAGCTTCCTGTATACCTGATCAATTCAGGGATCTGCCGGTCTGTAATTGCCAGCGAGCTAAACCAGTTGCCCTATCGGCAGGCTGAAAACTTGGCCGCGTTTCACAAATTAAACGATAAGATTCAAGTCCGGCTTGGAGACGGCCTAAAGGTTCTTTCCCCGGGTGAGGCCCAGGTCGTTGTTATAGCGGGAATCGGAGGAGACGCTATTTTAAAGATGCTCTCCGATTCACCCGAAGTGCTGAACACTATCCAAAGGCTTATTCTGCAGCCAATGACCGGAGCAGGATACTTACGCCTCTGGCTTGTTCAAAACGGCTGGCGGATTGGCGCCGAAACCATCGTGGAGGAAAAAGGCAGGCTTTACTGCGTGATTATGGCTGAACACGGCCGGGAGAGCACGCAGGACAAATTTATTATTGAACTAGGGCCGCGCCTTGTCGAAAAAAACAACCCGCTGGTGGACAAGTACTTTTGGAAATTATGTACGGACTATCAAAAACTGGCGGATAAACTTTCCGGCGCCGCCAGTCCAGCGGCAGAAGAAAAAGCCTTGGAAGTTAAAGAAAAGCTGACCGGAATAAAGGAGGTACTGGCTAAAAATGAGCGTAAGCTGTGCTGATATTTTTAATCTGATCGAAGATTTTGCTCCCTTAAACCTTGCTGAAGAGTGGGACAACCCCGGTTTGCAGATTGGGGATCCGGAGTTAAAAGTAAACCGCATTCTGCTCTGCCTTGATGTTGATGAAAAGGCCTGTGACGAAGCAGTCCAGGCAGGCGCTCAGCTGATCATCAGCCACCACCCGCTGCTTTTTAAGCCCGTCAAACAAATTCTGACCGGCACGCCTGCCGGCGCCCTGCTTGCCAAATGCCTTTGTTCGGGATTGGTTGTCTATTCAGCCCATACCAATCTGGACAATGCGAAAGAAGGGGTTAACGACGAACTGGCCAAAAGGCTGGGCCTGGCTGACACAAAGGTCCTGCGTCCAGGTTATACTGAAAAGTATCTTAAACTGGTCGTTTTTGTGCCTTTGGACCATACGGACACAGTGCGCCGGGCTATCTCGCTTGCCGGAGCAGGCTGGATTGGCAATTACAGTGAATGTGCTTTTCAGACGCAGGGAACCGGGACATTCCGGCCGCTGGAAGGCAGCGACCCTTTCATCGGGAAAGTTGGGGAACTTGAAAAGGTTGACGAGGTTCGCCTGGAAACAATCCTGCCGGCCGGACGCGTCAAAGAAGTGATCAAAGCAATGTGCGTCGCCCATCCCTATGAAGAGGTAGCCTATGATCTCTACCCTCTGGCTAACGAAGGCCCAGCCATGGGCACGGGAAGGTATGGTTATACCGCAGAGCCAATAAAGCTGAACAGCTTTATTGAAAAAATAAAAAGCGCCCTGGGAATTACCGGCCTCCGCTTCGGCGGTGATCCGGACGGGATGATCCATTCTGTGGCGGTGTGCGGCGGGGCGGGAGCATCATTGTGGACCTGGGCAAAAAAGAAAAGCGCTGACGTTATGGTAACGTCTGATATTGACTATCATACCGCAAAGGACATGCTTTCCAACAGGCTCAGCTTTGTTGACGCTGGTCATTTCGGGACGGAAAATATAATTATGCCTGTTCTGCGCAAATATCTGGAAGACTGCTGCCGTCAAAAAGGTTTTGAAGTGGCTATATCGACATCCCGGACTCAATTTGATCCTTTCAGTTTCAGCCGGTAGGAAGGTCTTCCTGATTTATGGGATAACAAACCGTATTTCCCCACGACGACGACTCGCTCTTCTCCCCAACATGAAGTCCCGGGGCTGTTGTTTGGGTGAAATAGTATTTAACGCCCTTATATTCATAATAAGAAAACGCTTTATCCTTCGGAGCCTGCTGAAACGCTACTCCCACAGCCATATTTTTTCCGGATACCAGCAGTGAAGTCCTGTAGCCCATATTATTCAAAATTGAGGCAAAAAGCAGCGCCTTGCAGTCGCTGTTGCCGTTATCTACAATAGTCTGTGCGGGAAGCTGCATGTTTGTTTCACTGTACATTAACGCTTCGCAGATAAAACCCAGCACAAAATTGGCGGTTTGATAATCATCAAAACCATCCGCCTGAGCCCGGGCAAGGAGTTTTTCTCCTAAAATTGCGGTAAGCCTGTTGTTTTGCTCTTCAGCTGCCCAGACAGAAAAATTACCTTTGTCTTCAGTGGAACAGACAGCCAGCAGATGCATCTCATCCTCATTCAGCGAAGACAGCATCTGGCTTTGAGTCGAACCGCTGTCGCCGGCGTAAAACTTGGAACATGTGTCGCTTATTTTTCTGTCCCAGTCGACCAGGCTTTGCGGAACTTCTACCCGCCACCTGTAAGAAGAACCGTTATACTGCCATTCGAAATCCCTGCCTGTTGTCTCTACATCCTTAAATTTAATTGAGCCTACGGTTATGTAGTTCGAATCTGTTTCAGAAAGGGAAGAAGCAGGAAAAGAAATCGCCTCGCCCGCAGCCACCTGATATGGTTCTTCTTCAATAATTGGTCCCTTGTCCCATACCCCTGCCCGGTTATTTCTCGCTTCTGTCTCACATTTCATAAAATAATCCGCATATTTAAAATCTTTATTTAGAGGCATCTTCGCGTATCCCATCAGGATGAGCCTGGCATTTAACATTTTATCCCTGACTTCCTGGTTAGAAATTTCCCCGGGTTTGGCGGTATATATATATCCCTCGTTTAATCCGGATTTGGCGGAATCGTCTGTTTCCAGATAAACTGTAGTACCCTCCAATGGTTTGATAAAATCGAGGGCGCCTTTATCATCGCTCTCCGGTAAACCGTAAGGTGTATAAATCTTAGGAAAATCGATTCCGGTTAAAGTAAATTCTTGTTCGCTGTTGTTTATCTTTACAATCAACGAGTTTCCTTTTAAGGTCCGCACAACTAAAGCCTGTGACAGATCAGGCAGAGGGGTTTTTGGAGCGGAGTGATTAATGACAGGCCGGTAAACCGGATCTTCCGATTCTTTTTCGGTGCAACCGTTAAGACTCAACAGCATGAAAAGAATAACTGAGATTAGTGCAATTTTTTTCAATATATTTCCTTCCAGGATATTATTTTGCAATTCCAAGTTATTGGGTTGGCGGCTTCCTCCATTAACGGATCCAAAGTCGCCGCGGCATTCAGATCTGTTGTTATTGTTCCGGCGACAATGGCGCCTGCAAGATTCCCGCCGTCGCTAATTTGGCAAGTATTGGGTGTATAGATAAGCGCCTCCACAGGATTACACCCATTAGAAAGACTTATGTTCCCAAACGAGACCAGAGTCAGACAGCTGTCGGTGTTTAAGCGGCGGATGTTTCCGTTAATATGTATATTGCCTGAACTTACGATAACTCCCACACCGGTATAGTCACCTGATACTGTAACATCACCGTCTGTAAAGATAATTCCGTTTATATCGCTCATATCGCTCGAAGTAAAGGTTTTTGGCCCAACATAAGAATAACTGGCCGTATCCTGACATTGCTGTATGGTAAGTATAGGGAAGGAGTCCAACTGAAAAATTGTGCCGGGGTCGGACGAAGGATGCTTTTCTCCTTTAATGGCGTTACCGGGATCGCTTATTGTATTGGCTGCCCAGGCGCTCCCCCAAACTGCCGGGGCGCCGCCGTCCACTGTTATATTATTTTTTGATTTAATCCAGCCGCCTAAATAATTTGGCGAATCAGGATTGTTATAAGCGACACAGCTCACGGCATTGTCTTCAACAGTAATATTTCCATAAGCCTCAATATTTTCCCCAACGGACGCATTTTCATATAAATGCACATTACCCGTCGCATAAATACTTCCCTTCACAACCGTGCCGTCATTTTGTACCGTAATATCACCGTTAGACCAGACGTTTGAATTAATGGTTCCACAATTTAAGAGAGTTGCTGATGTACCGGTCCAAATCTTTTTCTCGAAATCGACCGGTTTATAAAATCTTACCCGCGCCTCAATAATTTTCCTGCTTTCCCTGTAACTCCCTTCGGAAGTAATTATAAGATCATAATAATAGTCATTTGTTGTCTTGTCTACAGTAACATTTTTAATTTCATTCCCCTGCGCTGAATCCGGGTAGGCAACATTTTCAAAAACAGAAGCAGATACGCTTTCCGGGAGAGTCGTTTTTGCCCAGTCAGGCTCGGCCAGAGCTTTGGCTATTACCCTTTCAACTCCGGCTTCAGCTGTATAGTAAGCCTGGCTCTGTTTTTTTTCATTCGTTGCTGTCTTCATAACCGAAGAGCCCATCACAAGAGCAGCGCCGCCTATTAAAAAAATTGCGGCAGTAATAATCAAAACAAATACAAATGTTTGTCCCCTGCAATTTTTATAAGACAACTTCATTATTCTTTCTACCCTAAAAATTTAAAGCGCCATTGGTCTTATCTTTGTGCTCTGAATGATTATACCGCTGTTCGATTTTTCTCCTTCGCAGGTTATCAGTACTGTCTTTCCGTCGTACTGAAAATTAATGTTTTTTATATTGCTTGCCACAGTATTGTTTCCCGCCCCGTTTACACCCCTTAAAATTTTTTCGCCGTTCAGGTAATAATCGATTACTTTCTGCTCGGCGCCCTCGGTAATTACAAAAACAATTTTTCTGCCGCTGTCCATTATGTATATAGCATAAGCCGGCGGGTTTTCCCCGGACTCCGTTCCCAGATTGGCTCTTGTTGCGCCGGACATGTCGTCCAGGGAAACAGCCTGCCGGATATCCCCGGCTATTTTTTTTACAGCCAGTCTCAAGTTCTCCTGCACTTCTATTTTCCGGTTGTTCTTGGTGTAATCCGAGAAACCGTTTAAATAAATAAATAAAACCATGGCTGCCACAACAGAAAAAACGATCATGGATACAGTGGTTTCCAGCAACGTGAAGCCATTACAGCCTATCTTCTGATTATTTCGCCGGTCAAAGAAACTGATTTGGAAATCCCCTTTGCCTTATAATCAACCGATACGGTTACTGTTTTCAGGCTGTTTTCTCCGTCCGTTACGCTAATCCTGTATGTATACGGGGTGGAATTATCCTTTTGATATATCACATAAGAAGACGTGCCGTCAGGGATACTTGTCCAGTTGGGAGAGACAGCGGCCACGTGCGTTGATCCGGTATAACCGGTTATTGTTCTGACCTGACCGGAACCGGCTCCCCCGGTTATGGCTACCCTGTAATTATCGTACAAGCCATCAGTTGTCTTTGTCCCGGCAAAAGTAATTGTTCCGGCTGTTCCTCCCAAGGCAAAACCGATCTGGTTTTCCGGAATGCTTTTGACTTCTTCGAGAACCTCCTGGGACAGGTTAAGCGCAGCCACTTTATGACGCGCTTCCGCTGTGTAACTGTTGCCTGAAATAAAAAAGTTAATCAGCGGAACAGTGACCACAGCAAGAAAAATAAGGACAACAATTACCTCTAGTAAACCAACTCCGTGCTGATCAAAACAAATTTTTTTCAAATATCTGAGATGCCTTTTTTTCATGCGTTTCTCTTACGGAGGATTGATATCGATTCTTACCTGACCCGTCACAGAAGCCACGATTACGTAGAGGAATTTATTGTTTTTGTTTCTTAACCCCAAATGCCCGCCGCATAAAATTCCGGTATTGCGGAAGGGTTCGCCTTTTGAGTTGAATCTTAGCTCATTGTCGCAGCCATTATTCGGATTATTGTCAAAATCAAAATTTGTCGCAGTAAGGTCTATTCCGGCCGGCAAAACCACCTTTCGGCATTTTGCGCCGGTCTCACATTTCTTCAAGTAGTATACGTCGTTGCAACAATCAAAAAGTATTGCATAAGTTCCGTTATTATCTGCATTTTGCTGCTGAATCAAGCGTATATCCTTGCAGATTAAATTTGCCGCTAAGTTGAGTTTTTGCCTGTTGGCAAGGTTTGATGAGGCAAGCGCGATACCGGAGAACATTATAGCAATAAGAAGAGCCAAAACAACTTCAAACAAGGAAAACCCGGAACTTGAAACAAAAGCTTTCTTTATCCCGGAACCATATGATCACCCATACATTATATATTTAACCAGACATGATATATTTCAACAAATATTGGTATTTACCTGCTATAATAAAAAATTTTTTGCTATATTGTGGAAAAGTCTTGATTTAAAGCAAAAATACCCGATAAAATAAACAAAAAATACTGGAGCAAAAAATGGAAACTTTGCCAGTCGAAAAAGAGCTTTTTTCGTTTGCGCCCGGGGCGCGAAATATAAAAATGCCAATACCAAAATCGGCGCCTAAGGTGTATATAACATTTTCACTTCTATTTTCAGACATCGCTGCCCTGAGTGTTTCGCTCCTTTTAGCCTGGCAGGTAAGACTGCATTTTTTACCACTATTATCGCCTCTATATGCCGGTGAAATGACACTGGATTTCTTCAGGCATCAGTGCTGGATTTTGTTTATACTGTTAACCTACCTGTCTTTTGAAGGTCTTTATTCCGTTCACCTGCCATTTTGGCGGGAAACAAGAAAGATGACTAAAATTCTGACCGTTGCCTTTCTTCTTATCCTGGCCTCGATCTCTCTGGGCAAGATGAGTGCGGAATTTTCAAGAACCGTTCTTGTTTGGTGCTACATTTTTGCGTTGCTGCTCATGCCTTTTTCACGTCTCTGTGTAAAGACATTTCTTTTGCGTTATGGTTTATGGGCCCGGCCTGTAATCATTCTCGGCGCTGGAAAGACAGGAGAACTTGTTACTCAGGCGCTGATCAGAGACCATTACCTTGGATACAACATCTATTGTCTTTTAGATGATGATCCTTTTAAAAAACAGGTGGGAATAATAGTTAATGGCAGACATTTTCAAGTTTTGGGCAAGTTCCAGGACTGCGAAACCGTTATGGAATTAAGCGGTGTCCGCGATCTTATTGTAGCTGCCCCGGGAATGAAACCAGAAAAGTTGGTGGAACTGGTCAACCGCCTGCAACGTTCGGCAAACTCAGTGCTGGTGGTCCCGGATTTATTCGGAATGCCGGTAACCGGAGTAAAGGCTGATTACTTTTTTGACGAGCAAATGCTCACCTTCCGCCTTGCAAATAACCTGGCTAATATTTGGAACATGCTGGTAAAAAGAACATTTGATCTTACCGTTGGTTTTCTTCTTTTCGTATGCCTGCTGCCTGTCATAACGATCATTGCTATAATAATAAAACTTGATTCCAAAGGACCTGTTTTTTTCGGGCACCAAAGAATCGGACAAGCGGGAAAAATGTTTTTGTGTTACAAATTCAGGACAATGGTTGAAAATGCCCAGGAAATACTGGAAGACATCCTTCAAAAAAATCCCCGCCTGCAAACGGAATGGGATCAGCACTACAAACTCAGAACCGACCCTCGTATAACCAAAGTGGGAAAATTCCTTCGCTGGACCAGTTTGGATGAGTTACCCCAACTGATTAACGTGTTGAAAGGCGAGATGAGTCTTGTCGGACCCAGACCTATTACAAAGAAAGAAATTCCATTCTTTAACTCGTACATAGATGATTATTATCTTGTCCGTCCCGGTGTAACAGGTCTGTGGCAGGTAAGCGGGCGCAGTGAAATTGAATATCTTCGCCGTGGGCGTCTTGAAGCGTGGTACATTCGCAACTGGTCCTTATGGCTGGATATTACTCTGCTGCTTCGCACTCTGGCTGCTGTTTTGGCGGGAAAAGGGGCATACTGATCAGAAGTTTTGATGAATTTTTATAATCTGCTGGCGCTGCGATAGCAGCATGAATGTCTACTTGAATTATTTCTTCCAGATATATTCGGATTGAGGTGGAACTAATTCATCATCCGAACCACTGGTTGAAACACCGGCTGTACCACTGTCCGAACCGCCGGCTGTATTCTGAACGGATCCGGTTCCTTCCGGCGGGCTGCCGGTACTCTCCGGCGGGCTTACGGGGTTAATGATTTTTCCGGTTAATTCGGGAATAGGAGCTATCATAACCGCAGGCCGGAAAATATTATACCTTCCAGTCAACCATCTGGAAACATCCTCTAAAGAAAGACGCCCCTGGGGTGTTTTTGCAGAAAAGATAGTCATATCAGCAGTCATTTTTACGTCATTTGTCCCAGAAACCGACTCCATTTTTAAACCCTGCACCTCGGTTAAGTTGGTCATGTTCTCTATATCCTCACATAAATGCAGCATCTCGCGATAATTTCCCTGTGCCGTGATTTTAACAGGCATTTCCAGCAATATCGGATCTTCTTTAATATTTCCGGGCTCCAGACTGGTAATATCCACCCCTGCAAAGATTCCGTCCAGACCTAAAATTATCACACTGGAACCGTCTCTCATTTCAGTCTCAAAATACTTCCCGGTTGCCTTTATATCATTTTTTGCCTTGTCCAGCTTGCTGCTCTCAATCTGCAGAGATGCTGACTGCGCTAAAGCCTGAGTAAGCTTGGCCTGATTTTCGGCCAATTCGCTTTTTACTTTCGAATACGCTTCAAGCTGTTTAGTAAGGATAAAGTGATAAAAACAAAATCCCACCACGGCGATGAGTAAAATCAGTAAAAGTATCTTATCCCTGCCGCTTAAACGTTCCAACATTTATAAATCATCCTTTAGTAGGGCTGTTATTTGAAAAGTAATCCCCTGGCTCTCCCTGCTTGCTTTGATCAGTTTAACTTCTTTGAAATAAGGAAGCTGATACAGGTTGTTGATAAAAACGCCAATAGAAGACATGGTCAGAGAAGCTCCCTTAAAATCAACTTGGTTAGGCCTCTGTATATCAACAGATTGGCCAGAGCCAGCCAAACTTGACTGCTTCTGCTCTTCTTTGCCCGTTATAACCGGGCTGGAACCAATAGTTACCTTAAGGTCTGGTTTGTAAGACAGTTCCACGCTGTTAAGCCACAGGTCAACAGGAGAAATATTATTATAATCGTAGAACATATCAGACCAAACTACATGCCTTTTTAACAGGAAATTATATTGGTCGATAGTTTTCTCCAGTTCTTTCCTTTCGCTGGTAATTTTCTCAACCCTGTCAACGACCGGAGCCAGTTCAGCCAACTGCTGCTGAGTTCCTCTCAGCTGATTATTCATCACAAAAAAATTAATAACTAAGAAGCCACAACTAATTGCCAATAAAGTAACTATCAGGGTAACACCGCTGATTAAAAAAAGACGGCGGAGATCAATATTTCCCTCCCGTTGTAGGTTGGGCGGCAAAAAATTTACCTTGTAAATCAAGAGAGTACCTCCCTTATGGCCAGCCCAATGGCTACAGCGTATTGAGGATCAAAATCCATACCTTGCGGCAGATCCAATCCGGGGATCCCTTCTTCAACAGGAAGATCAAGCGCATCACGCAAGTAATCGGCAAGACCTTTCAGCTTGCATGTTCCCCCGCTTATAATTACTTTTTCTACAGAGAGATTCTCCAAACTGGAATAATAATCAAGTGAACGGCTAATCTCCCTGGAAATCTCATCAAGACCTTCACGCAAAATCCCACTAATATGCCCGCTTCCAGGCCCCTGGTCATGTTCGTATTCCGCAGTAACAGCAGCTTCTTCTTTCATTTGCTGGGCATCCAAAAATTCCACGCCGTAGGTTTCCATCAGACGTCCTGTTAAGACGCCGCCCCCTACCGGTAAAAGACGAACAAATCTGATCATTGTATCTTTTACTATAACCAGTTGAGAAGTTTTAGCGCCTATTTCGACAATGGCCACAATCCCTGCTGATGATTTTCCAAAAAGGCGCCAGAGCGCAAAAGCCTTTAAATCAATAGCGGTCAATGTCATTCCGGCGCGTGAAAAGACGCTGTGATACTGGTATACTATGGCCGAAGGCACGGCTAAAAGAAGGATGTTTTCTCCTTCTTTTTGATCCTGTGTTGTCAGTCCTTGATCCAAACGGATATGCCTGACAATCAGCTGATCAACCGGTATGGGAACAAATTTCTCAAGCTCGAATCTGGCAGCCGCCGCGAGTTCCTTATCACTCATTTTCGGCAGGAGTATAATGCGGCTGATCAGCTTTTCCCCGCCGATACAGGTAATAACTTCCTTTAATTGGGGATTGGCTATTTCTCTCAAAGCAACGACAAGGTTTTCTTCATCGAATTGCTCCGTCCAAACTCCTGAAGGAGCAGGATAACTTCTCAAGTCAGCAACTTCGGGAACACCACCTATAACCTTGACTTCCGCAACTTTAATCGTGCTTGTGCCGATATCAATTCCCATAAAGTGATTTTTTTTGGGCAAGATCCTCTGTAAAATATTTTTCAAACAGAAGTCCCCCTAAGCAACGTTTAACTTTAAATAAGTAAAGATTTTCATGAAAAATTATTTTGTCCTTTAATCAATCTAAATTTACAACCTTCGACATTTTTTTAATTTTTCCTTTTTTATCCTGAAAGTTTTTAAAATATTTTATCAACTAAAAACATTTAACCAAAAACTATACTTGTGAAAAAAACCGCCGAAATATATTAAAGAACCGTGGATGTAAAATGCAGCCGGTTTCTGGTTCGAAAAAGGATTGCTGGCAAACAGATTATATATTTGTGTTGAAATATGTCATTAGTTTTAAACCTTTCATTTTAAGAAGATTCGGTTATCTCTTTGTAAATAAAAACAGCTACTACTTTTCCACAGGCATGATTCATTTACGGACAGCCAGGACTTTTGAAGCCGTCTTAATCAGAAAAATGGAATTTAAAATCCACAAGGCCTTTCTCTAAACGATAATATATATCCAGTTACAAACCCATCCATTGAATGTTAATATGCAGGAAAAATCATCACATCTGTAGAAAATATCAGAAATTTGGAAGACAGCCAAAAAAAGGAGTAAAAAATGAAAATCCCACCCGCAAAAATTTATTTTTCAGAAAAAGATAAGTCTGAAATTTTAAACAGAATAAACGAGTCACTCACCAGCGGCCAATTAACACTGGGTAAGAACACAAGGGAATTTGAAGAAAGCTTTGCGGCTTATCTTAACATTAAAAATACAGTTGCCGTAAACAGCGGAACCAGCGCCCTGGAAATACCGCTGCGGATATTCAACGTCAAGGATAAAGAGGTGCTTGTCCCTACAAATACTTTTTTTGCCACTGTTCTGGCTGTTCTTCACGCGGGAGCCAAAGTATGTTTTGTAGAAGCCGATCCGGCAACTTTTTCAGTAGATGTGAACGATTTAAAAAACAAAATAGGTTCTCAAACGGCCGGAGTTATTGTAGTCCATATTGGAGGAATTGTAACTCCGCGGATTAATGAAATAAGAGAACTCTGTGAAGAACACGGCATTTTTTTGCTTGAAGACGCAGCCCATGCCCACGGAAGCGCATATAGCGGCAAAAAAGCCGGTACTTTCGGCCACGCGGCTTCCTTCTCTTTTTATCCCACCAAGCTTATCACCAGCGGGGAAGGCGGGATGATTGCTTCCAGCGATGAAAAGATAAAGAACGAGGCTATGCTCTTCCGTGATCAGGGCAAAGTATCTTTTACGCAAAATTTACACGGCAAGCTGGGTTACAACTGGCGCATGAGCGAGATTCACGCGGCTGCAGGGCTTGTTCATTTCAGAAACCTGGAATCTTTTATAGAAGAAAGAGCAAATATCGCCAGGATTTATGATAAACACTTAAAAGGCGGCAATGTAATTACTCCTTTAAAAATTCCCGAAGGTTGCAGAACGAACTATTACAAGTACATAGCAATGATCGATAAAAATATTGATCGTCAAATTTTAAAAAATCATCTCCGGGACAAATATGACGTCGGCCTTAGCGGAGAGGTATATGAGACTCCCTGTCATCTCCAGCCTGTCTTTAAAGAGCAGTTTAAAGAAGGCGATTTTCCGCTGGCGGAGGAAATCTGTCAAAGGCACATCTGCCTGCCTGTATACCAGGGAATGAAAGATGAAGATGCTGAATACGCAGCTTTCTCATTGAAGAAAGCTGCCGAGGATATTTACGGCCAAAAAAAAATAGAAAATATAAAATGAGAAAGGATACCTAAATGAGATGTCTGGTAACCGGCGGATCCGGTTTTATAGGTTCACACGTAGTGGATAAACTGATCAGCAAAGGTGCAAGAGTAAGGATTTTTGATATGGTTTTGCCTGCTTTCAGGCATGATGTTGAATTTTATCACGGAAGCATACTTGATCTGGAAGCGCTCAGGATGGCAATAAGCGGCGTGGATGTTGTCTTTCACCTTGCCGCCATAGCGGACGTTAAAGACGTGTACGAAGATCCGTATTATGCCGAAGCCATTAACGTCAGGGGCACGATGAACGTTCTGGAAGCATCCAGAAGATCCGGCGGACGGGTAAAGAAAGTAGTATACGGAAGCACTACCTGGGTTTACAGCGAAGCAGAAGGTGCGGTCGTGGACGAGAGCGTACCCCTGCATCCACCGACTCATCTCTATACTGCCACTAAAATAACCGGTGAGTATTACTGTTTTGCCTACAGCAGGCTCTACGGACTGGAAACTGTCGTGCTTCGCTATGGAATACCATATGGGCCCAGGGCCAGGGACGGCGCAGTAATACCTATTTTTGTAAACAAGGCCCTGAGGGGAGAACCTTTAACTATTGCAGGCGACGGTTCCCAGTTTAGAAAGTTCGTCTATGTTGAAGACCTGGCCGAAGGAAATGTCCTGGCCTTGAAGTCAATAGCTAAAAACAAGATATATAATCTTGACGGCAACGAAAAAATTTCTATAAGACAAATAGCTGAAACTGTCCGCGAAATAATCGGCGATGTAAAAATAGAATATATCCCTGCCCGCCCCGGGGATTTCTCCGGAAAGGAAGTTGTCAGCCAATTGGCCAAAGAAGAACTTGGCTGGGAACCGAAAATCTCATTCAGGGAAGGGGTAAAAAGGTATGTTGAATGGTTTAAAGAAACTCAGGATAAATTAGGTGTAACACAGCTTGACCTAAATAAAACGTAAAAACAATTAAAATCAAAATTGGAAAGAAAAAATGAGTATTAGAAACTGGTTTGCAGTTAAAATAAATCATGATTATTTTAGCTTAAGCTCAAAAATGGAAAATATAAAGTATTTTGCAGAACAAGGCTTTTTATTCAACCATTTAATAGATCGAATCAAATGGCATTATGCCCCTTCTTTTTTTTATGTTCTAAGATTCCCAAGCCATATTGACATCGAAGCGTCCAACATGTGCCAAATGTCATGTCCAATGTGCGGAAGACACTTGATGAAAAACATCAAACAGGGTCATATGGATTTTGATCTTTATAAAAAAATCATTGACGAATGCTCGAGAGAAAAGGTGTACTCAATAAAGCTCAGCTGGCGCGGTGAACCGCTGTTAAATCCCAACATTGCAAAGATGATTAACTACGCAAAAGAAAAGGGAATCAAGGATGTTGCTTTTCTTACAAACGGCGAAAGGTTAAACGAAAATTTAACCAATCAGCTTATCGAATCCGGTTTGGATTGGATAAGCATTTCATTTGACGGTTTAAATGATGTGTACGAAAAAATCAGGTATCCTGCCAAATTTGAAAAGGCTGTAAAAGAAATAAAATACATCAAAAAAGCCCGTGAACAAAAAAGGCTGAAAAAACCTTTGATCAGGATACAATCAATCTGGTCGGCTATAAAGAACAACCCGGACGAATTCAAAGATTTCTGGAAACCAGTTGCCGATAGAATCAATTTTATTGCCGATCAGATAAGGTCCAGGGAAGAAAAAGATTTTTCACACGATCCAAATTATATCTGCCAGTCGCCATGGCAGAGAATTTGTATTATGTGGGACGGCCGGGTAGCTCAATGCCACGGAGATTATCTGGAAAGAAACATATTAGGGGATGTTAAAGCAAATACATTGCGTGAAATCTGGCATGGTGAAAAATTCAACAATTTAAGAAGCTTAATGAGAAACAAAAAAAGGCTGGATACTCCACCCTGTAAAATATGCTGTGATGGTGGTATAACGCAGGAAGAAAATATTATTGTGGAAGACAAGAAAATGAAGATTCTCAAATACATTGGACAGGAACTTGACGTTGCTTCAATGGACGCAAGGCCGGGAGCAAGAAAATGAGAGTTCTGGTTATTGCCCCTCATATGGACGACGAAACGCTGGGCGCAGGAGGCGCCATAACTAAACACGTTACAGCGGGTGATCAGGTAACGGTCTGTTTCATCGCCAACAGAGCTTACAATCATGTTTATGATAATTGCATGATCCAAAAGCAAAAAGAAGCCGCCCTAAAATCAAAAGAAATCCTCGGTTATAATGAAGCAATCTTTTTTGACTTGAATGACGAACAGTTGGACGAAAAAACAATCAATATACTTGTTCCTCTTGAAAAACTGATTACTGAACTGCGACCCGAAATCATTTATCTTAACCACAGGGGCGACACAAACCAGGATCACAGTTCTGTTTTTAAAGCCGGAATTATCGCTGCCAGGACATTTGCAAATCCATATCTAAAAAGAATTTTATGTTATGAAATTTTATCTTCCACTGATCAGGCTCCTCCTTTTCAGGAATACGGTTTTTTACCCAATTACTACGTCAACATAGAGGATTTTATCCAACAAAAAATTAACGCTTTAAAATGCTATGAAGATGAACTGAGAATCTTCCCCCACCCCAGGTCCGTAGATGGAGTGGTTACCCTGGCTAAAAAAAGGGGTATGGAAATCGGATACCAGTATGCTGAGGCATTTTCACTGGTCAGGGAAAAGTGGGATTAGATTGAAGATTTGTTTTAGGGTAGACGCTGGAAACAAAATCGGCATGGGGCATTTAATGGAATCATTGGCGCTTGCCGGCAGCTTGAAGAAAAAAATTACCGAAGAGATTGTTTTTATTGCCAATAGTCCAGCAATCAAGATTATCGAGAAAAACGGTCATAAAGCTGTTAAGATAAATGATCAGATAAATGAGAAAGAAGAAGTCTCTTTCATAAAGGACATTTTAAGGAAATCCGGCTGTCAGTGTTTAATTATTAACCTTCCCGGTAAAGACAGCAGTTTTTTTAATAAATTGGAGTCAGGCGCAGAAAAGACAGCGGTTATTCTTGACGATGCTGAACACCGGCCGATAAAAGCTGATATTGTTGTAAATTACAGTATAACTCAGGAAGAAAAGTACTATCTGTCCCTGCCTCAGTCTAAGACTTTATATTACATCGGGCCCAAGTATGCTCTTCAACCGGAGATACTGCATAAATCATGGAAACAGGAAAAATATATACCTGATCAATGCCGGGCTATATTATTGAATCAGGGAGGAAGCGATCCCTTCGGGCTAACTATACGGATTATAAAAGAACTGGAATTGTTAAACCTTAAACAGGTAATCTATATACTCACAGGCCAGGAAATGCTGCCGAAACACAAGAACGAAATCGAAAAAACAAAGCCGTTTCTAAAAAATAATTATCGGTTCATGGACAGCATTACCCAGGAAAAAGTATATGAATTAATGGCCGAATGCGATTTGGCTATTACTGCAGCCGGCAATACACTTTATGAGCTTGCTGTTTTCGGAGTACCATCGATAACCGTCTGTCATCATGAATTGCACAATAAGGTTGCGGGCAAATTCGCCGAAAGAAAAGCTGTAATTAATTTAGGCGAAGGTTTAAAATTACGTGATGGTATTATTGCTAAAACTGTTCATAATCTGATTAACTCTAAAGAAGAAAGGATTTTCTTGAACGGAAATATAAAAAGAATAGCAGATGGGCTTGGAAGTAAAAGAGTTGCCGAGAGGATTTTAGAATGTTAAGGGTTCTAATGACCGGAGCAGGCGGTTATTTAGGAAGTTCGTTATTAGCCCGTTTACCTGATTGGAATATTACGGCGCTTGGAACGGAAAAACCGGGGATAATCCTCCCGGATAATTTTACATTCATTAAAGGCAGTATCACAGATGATCAACTCGTCTATGAATTGACGAAAAACATTGACCTGGTTTTGCATCTCGCGGCAGTTAAAGGTTCGGAGCAGTGCAGGGAAAAACCCCTGGAAACTATCGAAATAAATGTTTGGGGAACCCATACCCTATTAAAAAACGCATTGCTAAATAATGTTCAAAGATTTATCTTTGCTTCGACTTATTGGGTTTACGGAGGTACCAACGAATTACCCTTTAAGGAAAGCATGCCGGCCAGGCCGGACGAATTATACGGGATAAGCAAAGCTGTTTCTGAAATGGAAATTACCGGGTCGGATATAGATTACGTTATTTTAAGGTTTACAAATATTTTTGGTTTGGGCAGTGGGATAAAGCATGAAGATGTTGTTTTTAACTTTATCAAGTCCGCAGTAGAAAGAAAGCCTTTAAATGTATTTGGGGAAGGAACACAGAAACTGGACTTTATAGAAATAGGGGATGTCTGCAATTGTCTCCTAAGAATTAGTCAAAACAAGGAAATTTCTAGGCGCATCCTGAATGTGGGCAGCGGAAGGCCCGTTACTATTAACGAACTTGCCGAAATAATTAAGCTCACACTTTATAATGAGTATCAAACTGAAGTACCCATCGTACACCCCCCCTTTCAAGTTAAGGCGGATGATAAATGGGTTTCCATTGTTGAATTAGAAAACAAGACAGGCACAGTAATTGAAGAAGCTTTGGAACAGTCAATAAAAAAATTTTTTCGAGATTATAAGGAGAAATACTGTTGATCCAAACTGCAAGGCCATTTTTTAAAAATAAGGATTTAATTATTGAGGAAATTAAAAAAATACTGGAAACAGGACAATTAATGAACGGGGACAATACCGCAGCTTTTGAGCGCGAGTTTGCAGAATTCACAGGAACTAATTATGCAATCTCAGTAAATTCTTGTACGACAGCCCTGGAAATTGTCCTGCGTCACCTTAATATCCGGGACAAGGAAGTTATTGTTCCTGTCAACACTTTTGTAGCTACGTGCAGCGCCGTATTATTCGCGGGAGGCAAACCTGTTTTTGCGGATATTAAGGACAATACTTATAACATAGGAGTCGAGGAAGTCAGAAAAAAGATCAGCCGCCAAACGAAAGCGGTGGTTGTTGTGCATATTGCCGGTATTGTTTGTGAGGATATCCTGGAAATAAAAAAACTATGTGAAGAGTATAATATATCTCTTATTGAAGACTGTGCCCATGCCGTCGGGGCATCTTACGGGAATAACCTGGCAGGAACATATGGGCTGGCTGGGTGCTTTTCTTTTTACCCGACAAAGATTATTACTACGGGAACCGGAGGAATGATCACTACCAATTCAAAAGAACTGGACATGTTTGCCAGGAGTGTCAGATATCATGGTAAAAGCAATGACAGCCACGAGATTGTAAATGTCGGCAACAACTGGTTTATGGATGAAATAAGGGCAACCCTGGGGCTGTACCAACTGCGGGATATTAATGGATTAATCGCTCACAGAAGACTGATAGCCAAATTATATAATAAGAAGCTAGAAAAAATTAAAGGTGTCAACATACTTAAAGCTGCAGACGGATGCATGCCTTCGTTTTACAAATACCCGGTTCAGTTGGAAAACGAAGACGAGCGTAATAAACTAAAAGATCATTTCCATAAAAATTATCAGATTGAACTGGAAAGCGTTTACTGGCCGCCATGTCATCTGCAGCCTGTGTTTAGAAAACTTTTTGGTTGTAATCCGGGAGATTTCCCTGCAGCCGAGCAGATTCTAAGCAAGCAGGTAACACTGCCTATTCATTCCCTGATTAGTGAAAAAGACGTTGATCATGTTGTTTCCGGAATGAAGGAATTTCTATGCGTATAGGTATCCACCAGCCGATGTACCTACCCTGGTTGGGGTTCTTTGACAGGATTTATAAATGTGATACTTTTATCCTGCTGGATAATATAGCGTATTCTAAAAATTATTTTGTCAACCGAAATAAAATCAGAACATTGGAAGGATGGACCTGGTTAACCGTACCTGTGCTGACTAAAGGAAACTTTGGACAGCTGATCAAGGATGTACGTATTGACAACTCAACTAACTGGGCCGAGAAACACTGGAAATCGCTTTATTATACATATAAAAAAGCCCCCTACTTTGAACTGCACAAGGATTTTTTTAAAAAGACATATCAGGAAAAATGGTTTCTTTTAATCGATTTGATAGAACACATACTTTCTTATTTGCTGAATGGTATAGGAATCAAAACCCCGGTAAAAAAAGCTTCCCTTTCCCCAGCGGAAGGGAAGAAGGAAGAATTGGTCTTAAACTTATGTAAACACTTTGGAGCAAAAGAGTATTTATCCGGGCCTGATGGCAGAAATTATTTAAACCAGGATTTGTGGAACCAAAACAACATTAAAATACTTTTCCACGATTATCTGCATCCAGAATACAATCAAGTCCAGGGTGATTTTATGCCTTTTATGTCGGTTGTGGACTTATTATTCAATTGTGGAGCAGAGTCTTTAAAGATTTTAGGTGCCAATAAAAATAAAGGGATTCTTTTAAATGACACAAATAATCAAAGTTGGCAATAAAAAAATAGGGCCCGGATGCCCTGTATTTGTTATAGCCGAAATAGGATGTAATTTTGAAGGCGATCTGGACCGGGCGAAAGAAATGATCCGCGCGGCGTCGGCTGCCGGAGCAGATGCCGTAAAATTTCAAACTTTTATACCTGAAAAGCTTACCACCAGGACAGCCCCTAAATTCTGGGATATTGAAGGCTGTCCGGGTGAAACTCAGTATGATGAATTTATTCAGATGCCTAAGCTGACTCTGGAAAAATACAAGGAACTTAAAAAAACGGCTGAGGACGCCCGCATCATATTTTTTTCAACGCCCGAAGATGAGGATTCGGCTGATCTGCTAGAGAGTATCGGCGTCCCACTTTACAAGATCAGTTCCATGAATATTACACACTTGCCTCTCTTAAGGCATGTAGCCAAAAAGGGCAAACCCATAATTATCTCTACCGGAGGCTCTACAATAAAAGAAATAAAAGAAGCTGTTACAGCTATAGTGTCCGAAGGGAACCGGCAAATAGTTATTTTGCATTGCATAACCAATTATCCGGCAAAGGTTGAAAATGTAAACTTGAATATGATAATAGATATCAAAAATAATTTCGGCGATTACCCTATCGGTTACTCGGACCATACAAAGATGGAAGACAGTTTAAGCATTATAATCGGAGCAGCCGCTCTGGGCGCAAACTCTATTGAGAAACATTTCACTTTTGATAAAAACCGTCCGGGATACGATCATGAAATTTCAGCCGATTACCAGGATTTAAAGGAAATAACCAACAGGTTAAGAATTCTGGAAAGAGGACTGGGTATTTCCTGTAAAAAGCCGACCGAATCCGAAAAGAAGATCATTCCCCTGGCTAGAAGGAGTATTGTAGCAAAAACAGACATACCAAAGGGAACCAGGATAAGCAAAGATATGTTGAGCATTAAAAGACCGGGCACAGGCATCGAACCAAAGTTTATCCTTGATGTAGTTGGAAAGAAGGCTTTAACCCATATCAAGGAAGATGAGATTTTGGTCTGGAACATGCTGAATTTAACTGGCAAAGAAGACATTTAATATTTTTTGGGGGTGTGAAGATGATCCTTGGAATAACACCTGCACGGGGCGGCAGCAAGGGAATACCCAGAAAAAATATCAAAACAATTTGCGGCAAGCCTTTACTTGCCTGGACTATTGAAGCGGCCTTGAATTCGAAACTGCTGGACGATTACGTTGTTACAACAGAAGATACTGAAATTGCTCAAATAGCAGTAAAATACGGGGTAAAAGTCCTTCAACGCCCTGTTGAATTAGCTTCCGATGAAAGCACAACACTTTCAGTCCTTCAGAATGTTTTAGAACAAGTCTGGGCCGATATCGTAGTTGTGCTGCAGGCTACATCTCCGGTAAGAAATGACGATTTAATTGATAGCTGCATAAAAAGATTCCTTGACAGCGGGGCTGATTCTTTAGCAACAGGGTTTATTTGCAAGTATGTCGAATACGGTAAAAGCCTGCAAAGAAGGCAGGACATAAAAGGATTCTTCTATGATGACGGAAATATATATATCATGAATAGTACATTGATAAAAGCAGGAGAAAGATTTGGACAAAAAATTGAAAGAGTCCTTCTTGACAATGAACAAAATGTTGATATTGATGATGAATTCGGTTTCTGGCTGGCCGAGCAGGTATTATTAAAAAGAAGTAAAGGTCAACTATATTGAGCATATTAGCAATTGTAGAGTTTAAACAACAAGTTTTAAATATACTGAACCTCAATTTGCAGGAAAATATACAGTGGGTTACTACAGGACCAGAATCTTTATATACACTAGAAAGACTAGGAATACCTTGTGTTGCTTTAGAAGATTATTCGACCCCAGATGAACTTAAAAAGAATGGTCAAGACGCTCTGGATAGAGTAAATAAGATATGCAATTACATTGATAAATTATTATTGGATAACAACGAAGATATTAAGAGTTATGGACTTAAAACAGCTTTTTATTCAATAACCAACTTCTTTAATAAATTTAACCTGGTATTTACACGTATTTCTCAATTAAAGTGTTTAACAAAGAAAGAAAAGCATCAATCAATAATAGCTTTTAGTTCAACTAATGAAACGTATGATTATGATATTTGTAATTTAACCAATTCTGATTCCTTTGTTGGGGATTTATTAGAATTAGTAAACTTACCAGATACAAATATTATAATCCATAGGAATATTATTAAAACAATTAGCAGACAAAATATTCTTAGTTTAATTAAAAATCACTACAAGAAAAATATCTTAATTTATAACTTGCTCATGAATATAAGATACAAAACTGCTGTCAACAATCTAGGCAGTAAAAAATATAATATTTGTTTGTACGGCAGCAATAATGAATGGTTTAATGTTAGCAGCAATCTAACTCATCTAGGAGTAAAAGTTAAATACATTTCCAAAGAATTATTTGCCCCCAATAATTGTATAGATGATAAAATCAGTTTATTACTTCTTAATAATATGGAAAAGGAAAGTTATTTTCGCCATCTCTTCATGTGCCATGAAGTAGACACTTATCCGTTATTTAAAAAACATATCCTTCGTTTATTAGGAAATAGTGTAAAATATATATCGATCTATGAAAAGGCAAAATGTCTTTTTCAGCAAAAAAAAATTAGCGCTTTATTATGCAACGCAAAAACACTGCCTGAAGATCATATTATATGTAAAGCGGCACAGGATATGAGAATCCCTGTCTTTATTTATCAGTATGGAGAATTTGGTTCTCATTACCATTTAACTGCAGAGTTCTATGATTTGCTCACAACAGATATTTACCTTTCCTATGGCGAAAATGTTTGTAAGTTTTTACAGGAAAAAGCGAATTATTATCACACACAGTTATTAACAACGGGTTCCTCTTCTCTTGATAAATTAAAAAGAAAAAAATTTATAAAAAGACATTCTCCGCTGTCCAGGTGGGTTTCCGATATGAAAAAGAAAAGACAAACTATCTGCCTGTACGCAACTACCAACTATTTTCAAAATAACTGGTACGCGGGATATGATCCGCCTCCTTCAGATATAAAATTTTACCGCACACAATTTACCCTTTTTAATGGTTTACTAAATATAAAAGATTTGAGTTTGGTTTATAAATTGCATCCCAATCCTATATATCTTAAACCTCCTTTTTTATCTAACTTTAAAAGCGACTCATTAATTGTAATTCACAATGAATATGGTTTCAGCGATCTTTTACAATATGCGGATCTAATAGTACTTGACTGGCCAAGCACTACTTTGCTTCAATCACTGACCACCGATAAACCTGTTTTCGTGGTCATGAAGCACCTCAAATATTTTACTGAGGCAAGAACATTGCTGGAAAGGCGCGCCATCTGTTCAGATGAACCGGAACAATTGTTGAGTAATATTTCCTGTTTTTTGAGAAACAATATTTATCCCGCCGATGTGAACGACAACGCTTTTTTAAAAATGTACGGGACCTTTCTAGACGACGGCAACAGCCACAATAGAGCAGCGGCTGTTATTTTGAATAATGCCGCAAAATACAGGATGGGAGAATTTGAAACTGGCTGATGAATCTTTTCTGATCAAAAGATTTTCCTATAAGTTATTTACAAACATCGTCTCCCTGGCCATTAACCTGATCACATTCAGTATTATTCCTAGAGGACTTGGTCCAAAGGCTTTTGGGGATTTTAACTTTCTTACCGGCTTCTTTACCCAGGTTGTTAATTTTTTTGACATGGGAACTTCAATTTGCTTTTATACAAAGCTTTCCCAAAGGCAAAAAGACTCCGGCCTGGTGTCTTTTTATTTTCGGTTTGTACTAACCGTCTTTTCATTGACACTCGCTCTTGTCTATCTGACTCATTTGACTCCGGCATCTGCAAAAATCTGGCCGGATCAGAAATTTATTTTTATTTTTTTGGCGTCGTTATGGGCAGCCTTAAGCTGGGTCCTGCAGATTATTAACCAGATGAATGACGCCCACGGTTTAACCGTTACCTCTGAAAAAGCCCGGATCATACAGAAGTTTTTGGGATTGGGGATCATCTGTCTGATGTATGTTTTCGGACAGATTAATCTGTTCAATTTCTTCTGTTATCATTATTTCTTATTCTTTTTGTTAGGCGGATGCCTGATTTGGATTTCACAGCAAAAAGTATCTCCCTTAAAGTATATCCCGCATTCTTCTTTAAACAGTACAAAAGAATATCTGAAAGAGTTTTACCACTTCAGCCACCCTCTTTTTTTCTACACCTTAGCAGGTCTGGTTACCGCTTTATTTGACAGGTGGTTGTTACAGGTATACGGCGGTAGTATTCAACAGGGATTCCTGGGGCTTTCTAATCAGGTAGGAGCGTTCTGTTTTCTTTTTACAAGCGCAATGACTCCGCTTTTAACCAGAGAGTTTTCCATATCTTTTGCCAACAAAAACCTGGCGGAAATGGCCCATCTATTTCAACGCTACATTCCAGTTTTTTATTTTATTGCCGCCTTCTTTTCATGTTTTATTTCTGTCCAGGCAGGCAAGGTAACTTATTTTGTAGGCGGGACCGGTTATCAAAATGCGGTAATACCTGTAGCCATTATGGCTTTTTACCCGATCCATCAGACTTACGGACAATTAAGCGGTTCCGTTTTTTATGCCAGCGGCCAAACCAAACTCTATAGAAATATCGGAACCGTTTTTATGCTTGCAGGCATTCCAGTCACCTATTTCCTTATTGCTCCTGCGCAAAAGATGGGGTTAAACGCAGGCGCTGCCGGACTTGCCCTGAAAATGGTCCTGCTTCAGTTTTTCGCAGTTAATGTACAACTTTATTTTAATACCAGGCTGTTAAAAATTTCTTTGGGACATTTTTTTAAACACCAGCTTTTCAGCGCCGGGTGCCTGATTATACTCGCCTTAGCTGCCACCATGGCAGTAGACAGGGGTCTGGGGCTAAAAGAACATGTTATTTTGAGTTTTCTTTTATCTGGTTTTTTTTACTTCGTTGCGGTAGCTGCTGTAATTTACTTTTTTCCATATATTGCAGGCTTTAATAGACAAGATGTTCTTTACATATTAAAATATTTATTTAGAAAAGAGGAGCTATGATTAATTTAAAAGAAAAATTGAGAAAAAATGAACTAACTATCGGTTCCTGGATTACCCTGGGTCATTCTTCTATTGCCGAAATTATGTGCCAGGCAGCCTTTGACTGGCTTGTTGTTGACATGGAACATAGCGCCATTACTTTAGATCAAACGCAGGAAATCGTAAGGGCCATAGAGCTTAATGGTATTGTTCCGCTGGTGAGAGTAGGGGAAAATAACGCCAATCTAATTAAGCGGGTAATGGATGCGGGAGCACATGGTGTTATAGTACCGATGATTAGTTGCCTGGACGATGCGGTAAAAGCTGTCCAAGCTGTCAAGTACCCTCCTTATGGAACAAGAGGCATCGGACTGGCAAGGGCTCAAGGATATGGAGCCCGTTTTACAGAATACAAAAAGTGGGTAAACGAGGAGAGTATAGTAGTAGCACAAATAGAACATATAAAGGGCGTTGAAAATTTAGAAGACATCCTTAATGCAGATTTTATTGATGCTATTATAGTTGGTCCTTATGATCTTTCCGGTTCATTGGGAATCCCAGGTCAATTTGAAAATCCTATTTTTATTGATGTATTAACAAGAATAAAAAATACTACACGCAAATTAAATAAAGTTCTCGGTTATCATGAAGTATCCTCCGATCCTAATCTTCTGCTTCAGAAAATAAAAGAAGGATACAGTTTTCTCGCTTACAGCATAGATATTATGTTTCTTGGGGAATCCTGCAAAAGCGGCTTGTCCATAATTAAAGACAATCTAAAATAATTAATTGTATAGGAGTGTTGAGATGTCAGTTATCGGTATTATACCTGCAAGGATGGGCTCCTCCCGCTTTCCTGGAAAACCAATGGCCAAGATATTAGGCATGCCAATGATTGGGCACGTTTTTTTAAGAAGCAAAATGAGCCATTCTCTGGATGAACTGTATGTAGCTACTCCCGATGAGCAAATCTATAACTACATAAACTCAATAGGCGGTAAAGCCGTTATAACTTTGGATTCACATGTCAGATGTACGGATCGCATTACTGAGGCTGTTCAAAAAATCGAAATTTCCAACCAGGTTCAATATGACGTTATAGTAAATATCCAGGGCGATGAACCGATGGTACATCCTAAAATGATCGATGACGCAATAAAAGAAATCTTGGATAACGGACCTGCAGAGACTGTTAATTTGATGGCCCCACTGGCTACAATAAAGGAGCATGAAGATATCAACGAAGTAAAGGTAGTAGTCGATAAAAACAATAATGCATTGTATTTCTCAAGAGAACCGATTCCATCCAGGAAAATGGGTTCCCTCAATGTTCCTATGTTTAAACAGGTTTGTATAATCGCTTTTAAAAGAGATTTTTTATTTATGTTTTCCCGGTTAGAACCCACTCCTTTAGAAATAGCTGAATCGGTAGATATGATGCGGGCAATCGAACATGGATATAAAGTAAAAATGCTGGAAACTAGTTTTAAAACATACAGCGTTGATACATCAGATGACTTAAGCCATGTCGAAAAACTTCTGACAAACGATGACTTATTAAACAGCTATATTGGGATAAATTGAGATGATAGAGGAAGATATTCGCAAGCGTTCCGTATTTAATACTTATTTGGAATTGGTCCAGCAGGACAGTAAAATTTTCTTTCCTGATGAAAGTAAATTTATTTTTATTGAATGCCCTGGCTGCGCAAGTTTAGAGCATAAAAAGCAATTCAAAAAGTGGGGTTTTAATTATGTATTATGTTGCAATTGCAAAACCCTATTTGTAAATCCGAGGCCCAGGTTTGATTCCCTGCTGTCTTTTTACAAAGAATCACCGTCCACAAATTTTTGGGTAAATGACTTTTTTAAACCCATAGCAGAAATCCGCAGAGATAAAATTTTTAAAAAGAGAGCAGAGTATATAAATACTATCTTTCCCGAACTGCAAAACAGTATAATAGGTGACATCGGGGCCGGTTTTGGTTTGTTTTTAGAGGAACTTGCCAAGATTTGGCCATCAGCAAAATTAATTGCAATCGAACCATCCATAGAAATGGCTGAAATATGCAAGAGTAAACGTCTTAGTGTAATACCGGATGCTCTGGAAAATGTCCGTGGATGTGATAATAGATTTGACTTGCTTGCTTGTTTCGAGCTTTCTGAACATATTCATAGTCCCTCAAGTTTTTTGAAGAAGATTTGGGAGTTGTTAAAGCCAGGGGGATATTTATACTTAACGACCTTAAATGGAGAAGGATTCGATATACAGGTATTATGGGAAAACTCAAAAAGCATCGCTCCCCCTCACCATCTTAATTTTTTTAATGTCCGTTCCATAGAAATATTGTTAAGAAAAAATGGCTTCGAGGTCGTTAATGTCGATACTCCGGGAGAATTAGACTGGGATATAGTAGAAGGAATGTTTCTTAAAGAAGGAATTGATATAGGCCGTTTCTGGAGTCTCCTGGTGGATAAAGACACAGCTATAAAACAACGCCTGCAGGATTGGATAGCAAAAAGCAAGTTATCTTCACATATGAGAGTAGTAGCCAAAAAGAATATTTAAAAACATGGGGATATGTTAAACTTCCGTTCCTTTGAGAGTTATTAAGAACAGAAAAAACGAGGATTGATGTACTTTTGTATAAAGTGTTTATTTCGACATCATCATTTGCCGAATATGACCACACACCATTAGATATTTTGGAATCTTCCGGCATTTTATACCAGCTTAATCCCCAGGGAAGAAAACTTCAGTTTGATGAATGCGTCAAACTGTATAAGGGTATAGATGGCCTGATTGCAGGAACAGAAATGTTAACTTATGAAATTTTAAAAAACGCAGGTAAATTAAAAGTCATTTCCCGGTGCGGAACCGGATTGGATAATGTAGATCTGCAAGCTGCGAGAAATTTGGGCATCAAAGTTTTCAACACCCCAGATATCCCTACCCAGGCTGTCGCCGAACTTACCCTGGGTCTGATTTTAAATTTACTGAGGTTAATCTGCCGTGAAGACATGCTGGTCAAAACCGGCCGCTGGGAAAAGCACATGGGCGGCTTGCTGAGGGGTAAAACTTTGGGCGTGCTTGGGATGGGAAGAATCGGCAAGAAAGTGGTCGAGCTTTCTTCAACATTTGAAATGAAATACCTGGCCTGGGATATCTCTCCCGACCTTGATTTCGCATCCCGCTACAAAGTTGCCTTTGCGGAACTCGGGGAGGTTTTGGCTGGCTCTGACATATTAACTATTCATCTTCCTTATTTGCCAGGATTAAAAAACATCATCGGCAGTGACCAGCTCAGGCTGATGAAAAAGGAAGCTTACCTGGTTAACGCCGCCCGTGGCGGACTGGTCGATGAGGATGCTTTGGCTGAAGCTTTGAGAGAAAAGCAAATAGCCGGCGCCGCTGTTGACGTATTCGAAAACGAACCATATAGTGGGCCTTTAACCGGACTTGAAAATGCAATCCTTACTCCACACATCGGTTCATACACCAGGGAAACCCGTATAGATATGGAAGTGCAGGCTGTGCAAAATCTTTTACGCGGCCTGAAAGAATACACGTAAAGAGAGTCAGACGTGAAACTTGAATACCTTTCACATGCTCTTCAAAAAAATATTCCCGTCTACGGAAAAGGTATGGAAACAATAGATTTTCATATTTTAAGCTCCGTTAGTCATGGAGATTCAAGCAGCACTTGCAAATTTACCATGGGAAACCACTGGGGCACTCATATTGATTGTCCTGCGCACTTTTTTAAAGAAGGGAAAAGAGTATCGGAATACTCCCCGGAAACATGGATCTTTAAAAACCCGTACGTTTTGGAAATAACTCTTATGGAAAATGAAATCATTACTCCGGAATATATCGGCGCAGTGCCTAAACAAAGTGATTTAATTCTCATCAAGAGCAGTTTCGGAAACTACAGAGGGACTGATAAATACAGTTTCCACAACCCGGAATTCAGCCCGGAGACCGGATTTTTGCTGAGAAAGAAATATCCTTCCGTCAGGGCTGTAGGATTCGATTTTATTTCCGCCTCACCATATCAAAACAGGGAATTAGGCAGGGAAACCCACCGGGCCTTTCTCGGTCCCAATGGAGACGGTTCTCCAGTGCTGTTCATAGAAGACATGGATCTATCCAAAGACCTTGCAGGCCCTCACTGTGTTTATGCGGTCCCGCTTCTATTGGAAGAAGCCGATAGTTCACCGTGTACAGTGATAGGAGAGTTCAAATGATCAAGGCTGTAATCTTTGATTTTGACGGTGTTTTAGTTGAGTCCTCAGAAATAAAAACGAGGGCGTTTCAAATGTTGTTTAACGATTATCCAAACATGGTCGATAATATCGTAAAATACCACATTGACAATATGGGCGTTTCCCGCTATGTGAAATTCAGGTACATTTATACTAATTTTCTTAAGTTAGAACTGACTCCGGAAAAAGAAGCCGAGTTGGGAAGGAAGTTTTCCGAGATTGTACTGGACGAAATTATCAAAGCGCCTTTTGTTCCGGGCGTAATGGACTTTCTTGACAGCAGCAGGAAAAAATATCTTTTTTTCATTGCTTCCGGAACACCCGAGGAAGAACTGAAACAGATTGTTAACCGACGAAATATAGAAAGCTTTTTCTTAGAAGTTTTCGGAACCCCGAAAACAAAAGCAGAAATTATCAAATCAATTTTAGAAAAGCATGCGATTAATCAAAACGAAGCGGTATTCGTCGGCGATGCCGCAACCGACCAAATGGCGGCGGAAGAAACAGGAGTGCCTTTTATTGGCCGCATCACCAGTGAAAATCACACGTTATTTCAGAATTACAAATGGACAATAAAGGATTTTAATCAATTAAGTAATTTACTTACTTTAATAGAAAACTCTCAAAAAGATAATTAGACATCCATGCCGCTGAAGCGGCGCCAGCTAAAGGGATGAACCATCCATTCAAAGGGTGGTCAATACCTTAAGTGCGATTTTGAGCCTTAATTCAAAGAACGAGTGAATCATATTAGTTGAAGGGCGTCGTTGTTCACAGGTGAGCGATATTGCGGAGTGCCGCTGCAGCACCCGGTGAAGCTTCTGTCACAGGACTGCGGTGCGAAACCAGCGGCACACTTAAAGCTTCTTGAAATGACTTAGTGATGTCGGGAATTTAATGTTGGCGATATTACGATACCTGCCTTGCCGCCTTTGCAGCGCCGCTTGGTCCTGTCCGGGGCGAACCGTTGGTGTTGCCGGCACGGAGCACCTGAGCGAACCGTAACAACAACGGCTTGAGGGAGAACATGAGCACATAGGCAGTTGACCTCCCTAAAGCAGATTATATTTACAGGCGGAGTGATCTACGAAATGAAAGTTATTGTCTTTGGCGGATCAGGATTTTTAGGCAGCCACGTTGCCGACTGCTTAACCGAAAAAGGCTATCAGGTAAGTATCTTTGATTTGGAACCTTCACCTTACCTGCTTCCGGATCAAAAGATGATTATCGGAAATATTCTGGACGAGCAGGCAGTTTATGAAGCTGTTCAAGACCAGGATTACATTTTTAACTTTGCGGGCATAGCCGACCTTGACGACGCTACTACCCGGCCCATCGAAACAATAAAGCAGAATATCATGGGTTCGGCGATTCTTCTGGAAGCTTCAAGAAAACACGGCGTGAAAAGGTTCCTTTACGCCAGCACCATATACGTCTACAGTGAAAAAGGAGGATTTTACCGCTGCAGCAAACAATCCGCGGAGTTGTATATAGAAGAATATCTCAGAAAATATGGTTTGAATTATACTGTGCTGCGTTTTGGCACTCTCTATGGGCAAAGAGCAAACAACAGAAACAGCATTTACAATTATTTAAGGCAGGCTATTGAAAATAAACAAATTGTCTGCAGCGGGACGGGTAACGAAATTCGGGAATATATAAACGTCAAGGATGCGGCGCGCTTGAGCGTAATGGCTTTAGATGAAGAATACAGCAATAAGCACGTCATTATTACCGGAAGCAATTCTATGCAGTTCAAGGATATGCTGAGCATGATCAATGAAATTTTAGGCAATAAGATTTCTATCGAATTTAACGGAATGGAGAATAACAACCATTATAATATTACTCCGTATTCATTTGTACCCAAAGCCGGATATAAACTGGTAGGCCAGTATCATGTAGATATGGGGCAAGGGTTGTTGGAATGTATTAGTGAAATTTATAAGAGTATCAAATAAATGGTAAAATGCAATTAAAAATAATTGTTTTCCATGCAAGGGACATTTTCAAAATAAAAAAATCTTTTGGTGAAAAAAATTTCAGCTGGATTTACCTGGGTAAAAAAACAAAACAACTGGAAAGAATCAATTATTGGCTTGGAGCCGAGAAATCTTTTTTTCTGGACGATCTTCTTCAAAAGAAGGCTTACGAAAACAGGCAAACATTTCTGGATTTTATTTCTAATTTAGGTTTTCACCAAAATAATCAGCTTTCCTGGTGGGCATCAAATATATCATATAGAAACCCCTTGACCAACGACTTATATCTGTTGTTCTGCTATGAATGCATATTTAAAGAAATCCTATCCGGGGAAAAGCCAAACAATACTTCATTCATTATTTTTATTGTCGAAGATCAGTGGTTATATAAACACTTATTTGAAAAGTACAGGGATGCTGCAGAGTTTTCAGGCAGAAAAAGCGTTCTGCCTGAATTGATCAAGCTGATGGCCAGAGGCTTCTTTTCAAGAGCCTATTTTTTTTTAACAGCCACTTTCAAATGTCTTATTAATACCTTTTGTTTGTCCGATAAAAATACTGTTGAAGGAAATCATTTTATTATTTCATGGATAGAAGACAGTTTTTTTAATGATCAGAAATATGATAATAAATATTTTAACAAAATAGAAGAAGTGTTTAATGATGAGAGAATTAAGTTTTCTTATATAACTACCTTATCTGTTTCCAGGAAATTAAAATCATTATGCAAAAAACATGGCGTAAATATCTTTCTGGATAACTATATCAATCTGATCAGCGTCGCCAGGGCAGCCTTTTCCACATTCAGAATCAGCAAGTCAAACGGGGAGTTCTTTTCATATAAGACACTGCTGAACAGAGAGGAAGTTTATGAATTTTCGAAGAGTTCCTTCTTGCTGAACCTTCTTTATTATTATGCGTTTAATAATTTATTAAGCCGTTTTACCAGCAAACAGATAAAAATTATTTATCTGTTTGAAAATCAACCCTGGGAAAAAATGCTCTGCCTGGCGGTAAAAGGCAAAAGGGCTGGCGCTGAGCTAATAGGTTATCAACATTCTACAGTTCCCACTCTATTATTAAATTATTTCCTGGGGAAACGTGAAGAGGAGATAATTCCAAAGCCAAATATTCTTGTAACCAACAGTGATTATAATTTGGATCTTCTAAAGAACTCGGGTTACGGCAAATTGCCTATGCATAACGGCGGCGCCTTAAGGTATGAATACCTCTTTCACATTAAAAGAAAAAGCGATTCTGAAATAAATGCGGTTAAAAAAGTATTAATCGCCCTGCCTTCCTCAGTTGAGCTTACAAAAGAGATGATAACCGTATTGCTTACATCTTTCAGCAGCTTAAACGGTAATATCCGGTTCATTGTAAAATTTCACCCTGACATTCAAATGAATTCTTTTAAATTAGGTGTATTGCCGGAACATATCAGTGTCGCCAGAGAAAAAATATCCCACTATCTACCGGAAATCAGCCTGGCAGTTTATTCTTCATCAACTGTTGGTTTGGAAGCCCTGCTGGCAGGCGTGCCGGTTATCAAATACTATTCGGAGCATTTGCTCGACCTGGATCCTTTGGATGCAGTCAGTGATCTTCCTGTATTAAAATGTTCCGGAAAAAATATTCGTGACCAAATATTACTAGCTCTTGGTAAGAATTACTCTTTTGCAGAAACAGAAATAGATCTGAAAAGATATTTCGCCCCAATTGATGTTGAAACATGGAAAAACATTTTAACAACAAAAAAAGCAAGTTAAGCAGGTGGTTGCAAAATGAAAAAAATGAAAAAAATTAAAAAAGTCCTTTTATTTATCCCGCCTGCATTTACATTTAAGGATAATATAGACATAAACCCGCTGCCGCCCCTGGGGCTTGCTTATTTAGGCGCTGTTCTTGAGGGAAACGGAATCCAGACTAAGATTGTAGACTGCCTGGTGGAAGGATGGGAAAAAAGGGCTGAGATTGGAAAAGACACAATCAGAATCGGCCTGCCTTTTGAAGAAATTGAGGAAATCATCAGGCAGTATGATCCCGACCTTGTTGGGGTTAATGTTCTTTTTACAAAACAACGGGAAAATGCACATAAAATTTTCAGTCTGGCCAAAAAGGTTAATAAAAATATTGTTACAGTTGCCGGAGGGGCACACGCAACTGTTCTGCCGGAGATGGTCTTAGCCGATCAAAATGTAGATTATGCAGTCATCGGCGAAGGAGAAAATACGCTGATCGACTTAATTAATGTGCTGGAGGGTAAGAGCGACAGGTCTGTTCTTGACGGGATCGGGTTTAAAGACCAGAACACGATTAGGATTCTGCCCAAAACAAAGTTCATCTCCGATTTGGACGGACTTCCTTTTCCAGCAAGGCATCTGCTAAACATGGAAAAGTATTTTGGTTTAGCAGCGTCGCATGGAACCAGAAGAAAAGAGCGTTTTTCACCGATCATTACTTCCAGGGGATGTCCTGCAAAATGTACTTTTTGTTCAGCGAAGCAGGTCTGGGGGAAGAAATACAGGTGCCGGTCGGCAGAAAATGTAATCGCCGAAATGAAACAGATTAAAAGCACCTATGCAATTGAAGAATTATTATTTGAAGATGATAACTTTAACTTAAATGTTGGAAGAACTGAAAAAATACTTGATTTAATGATCCAGGAAAAATTAAATTTCGTTTGGGACACGCCAAATGGTGTTTCCGCTTATTCCTTAAATGAAAATATTATCTATAAAATGAAAAGAAGTGGGTGCTATAAATTAAATCTGCCCATAGAAACAGGCAATCAATACGTTATGGACAATATCATTAAAAAGCCTGTAAAATTACATAGAATAAAACCACTTGTGGATTACGCCAGAAGTATTCAGCTTGATGTAGGGATGTTTTTAGTTATGGGAATGCCCGGAGAAAAAGAGGAACAAATCTGGGACAGTTTTCGTTTAGCCAGGGATTTGAAAATTTATTCTCCCCATATATCAATTGCAACACCATACCCGGGGTCCGAACTTTATGATATCTGTGTTCAAAAAAAATATTTGCCGGATAATTTTTCCTTAGACGATTTATATATCAGGAGTTTTTGTATTGCAACAGAAGACTGGGATGGCAAAAAGCTAAAAGAAATTTATAATAAGGGAAAGAGATATTTAATAATCTCTTTCTTTAAAGATCAGCCTTTCAAGTTTATTTTAAAAGGAATTCAAAAGCTGATTAATATTTGTGTTTCTTACCCGAAATCTATATTTAGAAATGCTTAGATACGGCACAGAACAAATCTGCTCCGGAAAGGAATATAGATGATAAAGGTATCTCAGGGATGCCTTGGCAAAGAAGAACTTGCCCAGGTAGAGGACGCTTTTGGTTACGGTTACTTCGGCATGGCTTCCAAAGTTGTCGAGTTTGAAGAAAAGTTGGCCGCTTATTTGGGCGGCGGGCAGGCAGCGGCTGTAAATAGCGGCACTTCCGCGCTTCATCTGGCTTTGGATGCTCTGGGATTGGGCCCGGGGGACGAGGTGATTGTCCCGTCGTTGACTTTTGTGGCCTCCTTTCAGGCCGTTTCAGCCACAGGAGCAAGGCCGGTGGCCTGTGAAGTCAGCGGGGATACACTGCTGATCGATCTTGATGACGTCAGGAATAGGATAACCGGCAGAACAAAAGCCATTATGCCGGTGCACTACGGCGGAAATCCCTGTGACATGGATTCTTTGTTAAAAATCGGCGAGGAATATAACCTGAAAATTGTAGAAGACGCCGCTCACGCCTTCGGTTCTTTTTATAAGGGTAAAAAAATCGGCAGTTTCGGCGATCTTACCTGCTTCAGCTTTGATTCGATTAAGAATATAACCTGCGGTGAAGGCGGGGCAATTGTCAGCCGGGACAATGACTTGATGGAATTAATCAAACAAAAAAGACTGCTTGGGATGGATCGCAAGACACACGTTTCTGACTGGAGAGAAAGAAGCTGGTTTTACGAAGTAAGAACACAGGGCTTTCGTTATCATATGAGTAATATTAACGCCGCCATCGGCCTCGCGCAGCTTGGAAAGGCTGACGCTTTTGCAGCCAGGAGAAGGCAGATCTGCTTAGAGTACGATGCTGCTTTTCAAAGCCTTCCCCTGATCAGATGTTTAAATGTAAATTATACTGATGTATTCCCTCATATTTATGTTATTCTTGTTCAAAACGGCCAGCGCAATAATCTGATGTCTTTTCTCAAAGAAAGGGACATAGAAACCGCTATAAACTATATTCCCAATCACTTTCACTCTTTTTACAAAGAAGAAAAGACGTTTTTGCCTGTGACGGAAAAGGTCTTTGAGGAAATCCTGACTTTACCCCTGCATTGCAGGCTGTCCGACGAAGATGTTGAAAAAGTAATCGAGGGGGTAAAGTCATGGGCAAGTATAACAACGGAGTAAAAGCCATGAAAACTAAAGCAGTTATTTTATGCGGCGGGCTGGGCACAAGATTAAAAGAGGAAACTGAATACAGGCCAAAACCGATGGTACAGATAGGCAACAGGCCAATCCTCTGGCATATCATGAAAATATATGCCAGCTGCGGATTTTCTGATTTTATACTCTGCCTGGGGT
The DNA here is from genome assembly GCA_003513005.1 of Desulfotomaculum sp. Taxonomy (NCBI): domain Bacteria; kingdom Bacillati; phylum Bacillota; class Clostridia; order Eubacteriales; family Desulfotomaculaceae; genus Desulfotomaculum; species Desulfotomaculum sp. The sequence goes on along the minus strand of DOTD01000033.1, from coordinate 5,914 downwards.
ACAAGGGTGAAATGATCAAAGATTATTTTTATAACTATGAAATACTGAATAATGATTTCACCATCAAGTTCGGCGCCCAGAAATCTATTACCATGCACAATGATCTGGGTGAAAACAACTGGAGCGTCACCCTTGTGGATACAGGCAAGAGTTCTTTAAAAGGCGCCCGCTTAAAAAAGATTGAAAAATATATTGACAGTGATGTCTTTATGGTCACTTACGGTGACGGCATAGGAAATGTCGATCTTAAGAAATTATTGTCTTTTCACCTGCAGCATGGCCGGACGGGCACGGTTACAGGCGTAAGGCCGCCGTCCTTATTTGGGGAACTGGTCGTGGAAGAAAACAGGGCAACTCTCTTTTCTGAGAAACCGCAGACTTCAGCCGGTCTGATCAACGGGGGTTTTTTTGTTTTTAATAAAAATCTTTTTAATTACTTGAATGAAGACGACAGCTGTGATTTTGAAAAAGGCCCCCTGGAAGAAATGGCTGCGCAAGGAGAGCTGATGGTCTATATGCATGACGGCTCATGGGCTTGCATGGATACATACAGGGACGTCGAATATCTGAACAAACTCTGGAAGAGCGAAAAAGCCTTCTGGAAGACATGGTAAAAAGGACCGGAAGTATTTGCATGAATACACTGAATGACAGGTGGAGCCGCAAAAACGTATTTATAACCGGATGCACAGGCCTGTTGGGAGCCTGGCTGGCTAAAGAGTTGGTCAACCGGGGAGCCAGCGTTGTCGGGTTGGTCAGGGACGATGTGCCCAAAGCCAATTTTTTCAGTTTGGGCCTGGACAAGCTGATTGTTTCCGTGCATGGAGAAATTGAAAATTACCTGCTGTTGGAAAGGGTTCTCAACGAATATGAGATAGAGACAGTTTTTCACCTGGCTGCCCAGACCATTGTCACCATCGCCAACAACAACCCGGTATCAACCTTTAAGGCTAATATTGAAGGAACTTGGAACCTGCTGGAGGCCTGCCGCAAAAATCACAATGTAAATAGGATCATCGTTGCCTCCAGTGATAAGGCTTACGGAGACCAGGATGTATTGCCGTATAGTGAAGAAATGCCTCTTCAGGGCTCGCATCCCTATGATGTATCAAAAAGCTGCGCCGACATGATCGCACACAGCTACTTCAATACATACGGACTGCCCGTCTGCGTGACAAGGTGCGGCAACTTCTACGGCGGGGGTGACCTGAATTTCAACCGTATCGTCCCGGGCACAATCCGTTCGGTTTTTTTTAACGAAAAGCCGGTAATCCGCAGCGACGGCAGTTATGTAAGGGACTACCTGTATATTTTGGATGCGGTTGACGCCTATCTTTGTCTGGCTGAAAAGATGGACCAACACCCGCTGCACGGCGAGGCATTCAACTTCAGCAATGAAATTCAACTGACTGTCCTGGAACTGACCAATAAAATCCTTGAGCTTATGGGAAGGCAGGATCTAAAACCGGTAGTTTTGGGAGAAGCGGGCAGTGAGATTAAAAAGCAATTTCTTTCAACGGAAAAGACCAGAAGAATCCTGGGCTGGAGCCCCCGGCGCAGCATTGAAAAGGGCCTCCAAGAAACCATAAGCTGGTATACGGAATTTTTTAAATACGGAAAGGCAAACCGATGATTGAGGGAGTACAAGTAATACCGCTAAGAAAGATACCTGATGAACGCGGCGCTGTAATGCATATGCTGCGCGCCGACGATCCCCACTTCGAGCAGTTCGGGGAAATTTACTTTTCCGTCGTCTACCCGTGGGCGATTAAAGCCTGGCACCTGCATAAGAAAATGACGCTGAATTATGCCGTGGTTTCCGGTATGATTAAGCTCGTGCTTTATGATTCGAGGGAAAATTCGGTAACAAAAGGGTCTGTACAGGAGTTGTTTGTTGGTGAAGACAACTATGTACTTGTTAAAATACCGCCTTTAATCTACAACGGATTTAAGGGTATAGGCATAAAACAGGCTATTGTAGCCAATTGCGCTTCACATCCCCATGATCCCGGTGAAATATTAAGGATTAGTCCCTTTGCAAAGGAAATACCCTATGATTGGAATATCCGCCACGGCTAATTCCGAATGGGCTTTAAAATTCCTCTATGCAAGCTATTTTCAAAGTAGTGATCAGTTAGGGCAGGTGTAAAGCCGGTATGCCAAAAGTCAGCATCATAATGAACTGCCATAATTGCGGTGACTATCTGCAGGAAGCGCTGGACAGCGTTTCCCGGCAGACATTTAGAGATTACGAAATAATTTTTTGGGATAACCAGTCAACCGACAACAGTGCTCAAATCGCGAAGAGCTTCGGCGCCCCGCTTCGTTATTTCCGCGGTGAAAGTTTTCTGCCGCTTGGCGAGGCCAGAAATAAGGCTATCGGGGAAGCGCAGGGCAAATATATTGCGCTGCTTGACTGTGATGACGTCTGGCTGCCGGAAAAGCTCGAAAAGCAGATTTTTTTCCTGGAAAACAACCCGGAAATCGACCTCGTTTTTTCCGATTGCTATATCAGCAGCGACAGTACTCCAAAAGGCGCCACCTTTTTTGACGAATATAAACCGTTTCAAGAAAATATTTTTTTCAACCTGTTAACCAGATATAATTTCATACCCTGCCTGACCGCTGTTTTAAAAAAAGACAAATATGACCTGATCGGCGGTTTTGATTCATCGCTGACCATTGCCGAAGAATATGATCTGTTTTTGAGATTTACGCACAAGTACAAAGCTTTCTGCTTAGCCAATCCTCTGGCTGTTTATAGGAAACATCAGAACTGTTTTACCTTTACCCACTGGGAAAAGGACATTGAAGAAAAGCTATACGTTATAGAAAAAAATATCAGGCTTTTAGAAGGTGTTTCAAAAGAAGAAGCCGGCCAGTTTAAAAATAAGGTCTGCATGCTCTTTTTAAGCAATTTAAATATACTTTTAAAGCGCTTCAGATTTAAACAGGCAATCAAGTATTCCTGCAGTTACGCTAAAAAATATAGGCAGCTCTTAAACCACATTAATTATCTTGCAAGAAAAAGATTATCCTAAAAAACAAGGCCGGGGTAATTTTGAAGCGTCTTTTATATATTTCGGCCAGGGCTGATTTTGGCGGCGGCCCTGAACACATGTTTACATTAATCAAGGGTTTCAACAAGTATTTTGAAATCTATACGGCATGCCCGCGTTCTTTTCCCTACTGGGGACTTTATGAATCAATCATAGGACCGGGCAGATTGTTCGAAATTCCCCACCGGAAATTCTCGCTGAAAAGTTTTTTACAGCTGGTTTCCTTGCTGCGTTCACGAGATATGAATATTGTTCATTCGCACGGAAAAGGGGCAGGTATTTACGCAAGGTTATTAAAAATATTTAAAAATGATCTTAGAGTTGTCCACACCTTTCACGGACTGCATTATGAAGAAAAAAAGCTGTCTAATTTCATTCAATTGAAAGCAGAAAGGCTCTTAACAGGTTTTACGGACAAATTTATCTGCGTATCAAGGGCAGAGTTGGCTGAAGCCGTTAAATTGGGTATTTGCAGACCGCAAAAAAGCTCGCTTGTTTTCAATGGTATCGAAAGCCCTGATTTATCGGGTTTTGAAGACAACAGCTTTAAGGAAGCAGCAGGTAATTCCTTTGTTGTTTTACATATTTCACGTTTTGACAGCGCAAAGAACAGCAGCCTGGTATTGAAAATAGCGGAAGCAATAAAAAGACGGGATTCAGGGGTTATCTTCGCTATTGTAGGAGATGGACCTGAAAGATCGGCTCTTGAAAGAGAAGCCCAGAACAGAAATTTATCCAACATATATTTTTTAGGGCCTAAATTAGAAGCGGTAAAACTCTTCAAGTACGCCCATGTTTATCTGTCAACTTCGCTAAAAGAAGGCCTGCCTTTAACTTTAATTGAATCTGCGGCGGCGGGCGTTCCTATAATAGCCACAGATACAGCCGGGAATAACGAAGTGGTAACGGATGGCTCAAACGGTTTTCTTTATCCTTTAAGCAATCCCGAAACAGCAGTCCGGTATATTTTGGATCTGAAAAATAATCCGGCAAAATCACAAACACTTGGCACAAACGGCAAAAAAATATATGAGGAGAGATTTCAAACTGATCAGATGCTGGGCGAACTCCTTAAAGTTTATGAATGAAAAGCAGGTCAGCGGCTTATGAAAACTGCTCTTGTTCACGACTGGTTAGTTACAATAGCAGGCGCCGAGAAGTGCCTGAAAATTTTTCACGGGCTTTTCCCCGAAGCCCCGCTTTATACTCTGGTTTATAACCCTGAAAGCGCTCAGGAACTAGGCTTTGACCACAACCGGGTACATGCTTCTTTTTTGCAGCGTTTCCCCAGAGCGCAGAAATGGTATCGGAAGTACCTTCCTCTTTATCCGTTAGCCTTTGAACAGTTTGACCTTAAGGATTACGATCTGATTCTGTCCAGCAGCCATGCCGCCGCCAAGGGCGTTCTTACCCGGGCAGGTCAGATGCATATCTGCTATTGCCACACGCCCATGCGCTATGCCTGGGATCTGACCCATGAATACCTGAAGGATCACGGTTTGGACAGGGGGGTAAAGGGCACGGCCGCCCGCTTTTTCCTCCACTACCTTCGTCAGTGGGATTCTCTTACGGCAAACAGGGTGGATTTTTTCATCGCCAATTCGCAATATACAGCCAGAAGAATCTGGCGCGTTTACCGGAGAAAAGCGGATGTTATTTACCCGCCTGTGGAAACAAACTGGCCCGTATGTAAGAAAGAGGATTTCTTTCTATTTGTTTCAAGACTTGTGCCCTATAAGCGCGCAGACCTTGTTGTAACTTCTTTCACGGAACTCGGCCTGCCCCTGGTTGTAATTGGGGACGGGCCCCAGTTAAAAAAATGTGTCCAGGCGGCGGGGGAAAATATCAGGTTTTTAGGCTACCAGGAAAACAATATTGTGAAAGAGATGATGTCCAAAGCGCGGGCGCTGGTTTTTGCCGCCGAAGAGGATTTTGGAATAGTTCCTGTCGAGGCGCAAGCCTGCGGCACGCCTGTTATTGCTTATGGCAAAGGCGGCGTGTTAGAAACCGTTGTACCGGCTTGCGATAATAACTGGTTCCAGGCAACCGGAGTTTTTTTCAGGGAGCAGTCTGTAAGTTCCTTAAACGAAGCCATCCGGAGTTTCCTGCGAATAGAGGATAAGTTCAAATTGGAAGCGCTTAAAAACAATGCTGATTTGTTTAACAGTGAAAGGTTTAAAACACAGATAAATAACTTTATAACAGAAAAATATACAGGGAAAAAGGAAGAGCAAGATGGATAAGCTAAAAGATATGTTTATCTCATATAAAAAAGAGGGATTATTTAATATAAGGTTTTTAATCCTCTGGTTTATGGTTGCCGTATACCCCCTGGTTGTAATACCAAACCCATTCTATATCAGTTTTCCGGGAGGGGTTGTGCCGCCAAATTATTTCTATGCCCCGAGATATGTGATTTTGGTTATTATCTCCATTATAGCTTTAATAATATTAATTAAGGATAGAACGACAATAAACCACCCGGTTTTCATACCGCTGTCCTTGTTTGTTGTTTTGATTATTATTTCATCATTTCTTGCGCCTGTGCAGGTAACAGCCTGGATAGGCAGCCCTTACAGGTATACAGGCGCCAGCACTATTTTTTGCTGCATAATACTATTTATTTTAGCCAGTACCTGCAGTAAAGATAAGCTGCCAATAATCTTAAGCTCATTAATTTTTACCGCTGCAGTTGTATCTGTTATTGCCCTCCTTCAATATACCGGAATTAATCTAGTTCCGCACGATTTTGTTAAAAAGGATTTAATCAGCTATGGTACCATGCCCCATCCAAATTTTCTGGGCACATATATGGTATTCACTCTGCCGGGTTCTATTTTGCTTTATTTTCAAAA